>NZ_JAIOUU010000039.1:0-9130 GCF_019931125.1 Aestuariivivens sp. NBU2969 | reverse complement strand
TTACTATAAACTCGTTTTTTCATGTTTCTAAGATATTTGTTTTGTAACAAACAGTCTTAAATTTTATGTCCGAATAAAGGTAACAACTCCAATACTAATTATAAGAACTATGAGGTGCATATAAGTGAGGTTTTTGAGCTTTGGGAGTTCACTTGCAGCATCAATACACAGGAATACTCAATGCAAGAGCTTAAAATTAGTAGTATTTTGAATATGTTTAATAGCCTAGGTGTTGAGCTTGAAGCTTTGAAAAAACTTTAAAATTTGTATAGACTCTATAGAACAAGCCTGTGTTTAAAATAAAGTATCTATTTAATTCCATATTCCACAAATGTGTGTATTAGCAGAAGTTTTAAAAATTGATATTATAGACCTCTTATTTTTTGATAAAAAAGTTGACGACTTGACGTCAACTTTGACAGGTTTTATTTAAGGCTTATGTGGGTAGTATACTTATCCAAATGTATACCTGATTTAAAACTGTTTAAATTCTGTATCCTTAATTCTAAAAAAAATTAGTCGCTTTTAATGCTAAATCAATATCAAACTCCTTACAGATAAAAATTATAATTGATAAAAAAACCTGATGCCCAATAATATAGTAAAATACCAGAATCAATTAGGGAAACGAAAGCATCATAACCTTGATTTTCTTCTTTACCTTCACCCCTTGGCGAAAAAATAATCGGTTGTCCATACATTCTTAAATTTAAGACTTGAGTAATTGATATAAAATAGTCTTCAATGACAGTCTGATCAACCCTGATAATGAAATATCCCTCAATTAGGAGCAGCTGTCTTGTAATTGTTGCCGCTAAATCTTATATAATTCGTTTGATTTAAAAGTATTTAATCAGGGTAATGCCCACAAAACTATCCTTTTTGAAATTTAACAAGAATAGTTCCTCTTCTGCTATGCTGGCAAGTAACCTGCCTTCCAATTCCAGTTTCATAGTGTTACCCAATCTCCTGGAGGCTTCTATACCTATTAATTTACTACTTTTTCCCAAATCACTGATAACCCCAACCAACATGGAAGTGTCCTGAACATCATTAAATGCCAATCGAATTCCTAAGAACAAATCATTTTGTAATGCATTATAAGTCATGGCGCCTCTTTCATCGTAGAGATATTCTGCTATTAATCCAAGGTCAATACCCGAGCTTTTTATATTACTGATGGTGTACTCAAAACCAGCTGTAAAGGCAAAAAACTTCTGAAGATCACTTGTCCTATAAATGGATTCCAATTTCCATAGAAACGCATTATGAGTAATTTGCAAATCCAATCCCACTTGGTGTATTATTGGATAAATAGCCATAGGTCCTTGCTGCAGATCGAATTGAATGAGTGGCTCTCGACTCGTACCATAAAAATAGGACAATCCCAAATCTATAATATTTATGCTATGACTGTATCGAAATGCAAGATCTTGATGCCATTCTTTTGCTGCATTTTCATAAAGCACATCATCAGTTTGTATGATTACCGGGAACCTAAATCGTCCTTTCTCTCCTGGCAAGGTTCTTTTTCTATGGTAGGGCAAATAGAAAATATCAAAAATCCCTAAATCAGTATACATAGAGAATTGTATCATTGGTTGGCCTAGTTTTTCTTCACCATCAAAACTTTCAATGGCATCTGTTTGGTTAACAATATCAACCAAATGATTACTTTCCGTTACACCCCAAAACACTTTTTTCAAACCAACACTTAATTCCCAATTATTTTTGATTTTATGAAAATAGAATTCCCTAAAATCGAAATGAGTTCTTTCTTTATCCACATCTACCCTTGCAAATCCTTCAATATTTAAACTATTATCACCCTCATTCCAATCGACCGTGTATTTTGGTCTTAAAGCCAGTGATGGATAATTTCGTTTTTGTCCTTCAAAAGCAGGGACTTCCAAAAAATATCTGTTATCTATTTCTACATCTAGCTCGACATCATGATGCCACGCTTTAGTACTTGAAATATCTTGACCATGTATCGAAAAATTTAGAAATAGAGCTAATAAAGTAAAGGTTAATTGTGATTTCATAATTCATTTTATATAGTTCAATCATGCAAATTATAACTGACTTTTATGTCATAACTAGCAACACATTTTTGCTAGATTATGTACTTATTCTGAGTTCTCTTTTGAAGACATTGGGGGGGGGTAATGTTTGACCCCCAATGTCATAATCAAACAACAAATTAAAATCTGAGCAAAACAATTTTAACCTCTCTTTAATGCGTTCTGGGTGAAATCGTCTTCGGTTAAATTTGCATCAAAATCATAATTTAAAAACTCCAATAGGGTTTCCTTTTTACTCTGATGATTTACCATTTTAAGACTTGATGCCCTCCAAAATTTATCCTTGTAAAACCTATAATCACTATAAGTCAAGGTTTTTAGCAAAGCGTTCTTTCTGTCGTAAAATTCAATTTTTTCAATACGATAGCTAGCACTCTTGTTATAAGTCACTACTCTTCTGGTATATCCCGATTTTGGATCAACTGGATATTGTTCAACTTTCAACAAGTTATTGTCTGCTTTTAAGAATTTATAAGTGTATTTCTCGACCTCTTGTGATGACAGGTCTTCATAAGCAAATTCACTTCCTACAAAAGGACCTGACTTGTTTGTAGAAGAAATACGTTTCACTCTTTTTATGGACGGCAAATACAACCATTGATCATCAGCCCCTAATTTATGTGTATATGTTAATGTAGAGGTGCCTTTAACATCCTTTGGGCTACTAAATACAATTAAAGATTTATCTCCATCTTTAATCAATTCGAGGGTTCTAACCTCTAAAGCGCGTTCACTAACTTGTCCATCCTTATTCTTTAAAGTCATCTTTAAATTTGAAGTAGAACTCTTGAAACCTAGATCAGCTTTTTCAGCTGCTTTTGCAATCTCTAACCCTTTATCTTGTGCTTGACTTACTGTTAAAAAGACACATAATAAAACCATTGTTAATAATACATTTTTCATTTTTTCTGTTTTTTTAATTATTATCTGTAATACAAAATTGAAGTATACTTTTTCTTTGCTTGTTTTATGGGACTGGTTATTATCAGTAAAGCAGGAAGCAATACGAAATCAATAATCAGTGCGGCAATAATGATGATTACGGTAATCCTGGCCATATAGCTATTGAGAGCAAAAGACGAAGTAGACAATACTGCAAAACCTGAAATCAATACCACCGTTGTAGTTACTAAGGCCTTACCAACCGTTTGAAAGGCATATTCTACAGCCCTTTGTGGTCCATAACCATATTCCCTTCGAGCTCTAAGGAATTTACTCATAAAGTGCACCGTATCGTCTACAATAATCCCCAAGGTCATACCAAATACGATGACCATGCCTGTATTTATTTGAGCTTTGTATAATGCCCAAACTCCAAAACCAACTAATACCGGGGCCACATTTGGAATTAAGCTGAGCAGACCGAGTTTAAAACTTCTTAAAGCCAACATGAGCACCAAAGAAATTAACACAAGGGCTATAATATTACCCGTTAACATGCTATCCGCTTGTCTGAATCCAAGTTTTGAAAACATGAGCATAGGGCTTACACCAATGGCATGCATATGATTAGGGACGTTTTGCTTTAACCAATCCTCACCACGTTTAGCAAAGGCTATCATATCAGGACTATCCAAATTTTTCACCGTTACGGTTACCCTAGATTCAGACTTATCTACATTAATTTGATTGTTGAGATCCAACCCAAAGGGTAAGGATAGCTCATATAGCAGTAAATATTGTGCTGCTTCTTCCCGAGTTTCCGGAATTTTATAAAAACTCTGATCATCACCATGCATTGATCTATTGATGCGACGTGCAATTTCACTAAAGACATTTACATGAATGACTTCTGGCTGATCGTATAGCCAATCTTCAAAATCGTTAAGTTTCTTTAAATACTCCGGATTATTAATCCCCCCACTTTCCCCACTGGAAATAGAGTATTCAACATTGTAAACTCCGGTTAAATTATCACTTATATAATCAGTATCAGATCGAAACTGAACGGTGTCATCGAAATAATTAATGAACTCGTCATTAAAGCTGTTGTTGGTCGCTATGTAAGTCAACCCGCCAATAACGGCCAAAGATAACACGGTAATGGCTATCGGCTGTCTAATCACCAAACTTGCTAAACCGGTGTACCAATCGAAATCAAATCTTTGGGTCTTATTAGCCACCTTCTCTTCACCTTTCTTAAAGGGTAGAATTGCCATCAATGCAGGTAAGGTTGTCGTAGAATAAATAAAGGCCATTGTCATTCCAAAAGCAACAATATTTCCTAAATCCCAAAAGGGCGGTACATCACCAAAATTCATAGTTAAGAACCCAATAACCGTTGTAAGGCTGGTTATGAAAACCGGCATGAAATTTAAACGCATCGACTCAACTAATGCATCATACTTATCCATGCCATCTTTACGGATTTTCTGAAGCATGGTAATAAGAATATGTATACTATCGGCCACTGCCAACGTTAAAATCATGGTTGGAAAAACAGAGGATGGTGGCGTTAATTTTATGTCCATAATCCCCACAAATCCCAATGCACTTGTTATAGAAAATAGGACCACTAATAGCGTAGCAAACGTACTTTGAAAATTTCTTGTTAATATGAAGGTTGTAATAATAACAATGAGCAACATGATACCTGTTAAGCCCATATCCTTCATGGAGGCTTCAAAAAAAGCCGTGGTTAAAGGAACCATTCCCGATGTATGAATCTCAAAGTGTGGATACTTACTTTGAAATTCAACCTTCATTTCCCTCATGAAATTCATAACCTCAGGAATTTCTTTGGCGCTATCTTCTCCAGGCAATCTAACAGTAATGTTTATTGCGGTAACACTCCCCTTTTCATTGATAATTCTATTTACCAACATAGGTTCTTTAAGGGCAATATACCTAATAGCCTCTATCTCTAAGTCGCTCTTACTTGCCGCGTCGTATGATAAATCATCAACATACAAATCATCATCAACGGCTCTGGTATATTGAAAATTAGTGATGGCATCTACTCTTGAAGAATAAGGTGTATTCCAAGCATTTGCTGTTAGTTCTTCAATAGCGGTTAGATTTTCTCTAGTAAAGACATTTTTGTTTTTTGGTGATAAAACCAATATTACATTGTCATCTTTGGTATACTTATCTTGCAAAGCATCAAAAGCTTCTAGCTCTGGATTTGATTCACTAAAGAAAACATGGTAATCGCCATCAAATTTCATAGTTCCCTGTAGTCCCAAGTATACAGTCAGCGCAATGGACGCTATTAAAACAGCCCATTTATTTTTGATTACAAATCTTGCCCAATTAATAGCAAACTTGTTCGCTGAATTTTTTATTTTTTTATATGCATTCATAATTAATTATTTAAAATCTTTTTAAAAGTATCAGTCACTGGTTTTGACATCCGCCAGTACGTTAGCAATAATTCATTTAGACCCTCATTATCTATTATGTGAGCTGGAATTAAGGTTTGAAACACCATACTGTTTTTACTAGTAATTAAACCACCAAATGTTCTCTTAAAATGAGTGTTTTGTACAACCTCATTAATTTTACTTATGTTTTGTTCAATTTGCTTAATTTGAGAAGGTGTGAGCTTAAAACATCCTAAAGAAATTTTAATATACTCCGAACCAATTTCTAAATAGAATCCAGGTTCTTCACGATGTTTTCTGCCTTTTGAACTTATTAAAACCGACTTATATAATTTATAAGGTTTACCACCTTTAGAAAATCGCATGTCATTATGAATTCTAAATATAACCTCCGAGGCTTTTATTTTGATACTGGGATCTTCTGTTTTAATAGTTTTCATCATATCTTCAATGAGGTGGTAAAAGGGTTCATCAACATATGCTTCATAATGAGCTTTGTTTGACAAAAACCACTCACGATTATTATTTCTATCTAACGCTTCAAAAAATGTTATGTAGGCTCTCGTAAAATATTTTGTAACCGTTTCCATTTTTTTATTTATTCAAGTCGTTTGTTATTTTGTATTCAATAAAAGTTTTCGTAGAGTTATAATATGCTGAATTAAGGCTATTGGTGCAGCTATACCAATTATCAACATCATGGGAAACGAACCTGCCATGGCTGTATTAGGCAATCCATCGTACCAAATAGGATGGTAGGAAAGTAAAATATATAGTACTATTAATAAGTCTGTTGTTCCGACCAAAGTCAAAACCCAAGAGGACAGTCTAGCTTGTTTTAAATTGTTCCTAACTAATATTAAGGTGACTAAAGCAATAATACCGGTTAGTACGTCACCATATCCAGAAGCCAAAAATGCTTTAGGTCCCATTTCCCAAATAGCCACTAGAAAAAAAACCGCTCCTAATAGCCTCCACAATTGCCCTAGTGCCAAATTCTTAAAGGACAGATTATCGAGTATCGCCTTAAAGTGTTTATTTATAAATAAGGATAACACAATAAAAACAGGAACAAAAAGTCCTATTAAAAATTTTGGGAACCACACATCCGGTCTATAGGTAAAAGTATCGGTTAGGGTTAATATGTAAATAATCGCTACCCAAATACAAATACCAACCCATAAAGATTTCTTGTAAATTATCTTTAAATTGTTTTCTAGGTTGGAAGCATTTATTCCATCCCAAAAAAGCAATAAGAACAGCCCAGCTGCTAGGAGGCTAATTAGTACTGAAATTATAGTTACAAGTGTCATAATATTGGTTTTAAAAATTATTGTTTGCGTTTAACTTTGTTTTATAAGATTGCTGCTAGATGCTTGCTTTTCTTCAGGTTTAGATTGATTATCAAACCCCTTTAATATCAAGTTTCCTGTAAAGTCATATTGATCCCATTTCGGTAATGGGTGGAAATTTCCAGCCTGTACATCTCTAAACATGCGCTCTATGGCATACGATTTAAAGAAGCTTTGTCCACCAATCATATCCATGCATTGATTAACAGTAGCTATACAGCCTTCGGTAACATTAGTTTTAAGGCTTAATATATCTGTAGAGATCTTACTATCTGGGATAAAATTGATATCTCCAGTAATGGCTACCATATGCTGCCACTGTGTTAGTGCCTGCAAGTAGGCATTATATGTCTTTCCAATTATATAAGTGAGGTGTTTTTGATTTTTGGAATACTTTTTACCTATTTCAAGGGCTTTATTGAACGCTCCCTCAGCTATTCCAACATATGCCGACATAATTAATGGCATGGCCACTGGAATGACTACATTCCAAACACCATGAAATTCGCCTTGAGATCTTTGTAATGATATTGCTGAATCTGGAATAAATACATTTTCAAAAACTATTGTTTGAGATCCCGTTGATCGCATCCCCATTACATCCCAATTGTTCAGAATATTAACACCATATGATTTTGTTGGTACACCAAAATGAAGTACCATATTCCCTTTATCAGCATCCTGGTAAATTCCACTTGAAATGACGAGGTCACCAGCAACAGACTGACTGGCAAAATGCTTTTTACCTGTAAACAAATAACCTCCTTCTGTTTTTATTAAGTTCCCGTTAGAACTTAACCAATCCCTTGCTCCCGTGCTTATGAGAACCAATTGGTGCTTAGCAACATTTTTCAGTAATATGTCATTGGAACCATCTTGTTTATATTTCCATACGCTTGCAGCTATTAAATGCTGATGCATAGAAAGCGCTAATGCCGTTGACCCACAAGACTTACCTATTATTTTAATGCATTCGGCCATTGTTCTATAAGTCATACCCTGGCCTCCCAATTCTTTCGGAACAAGTGCTGAAAAATATTGGTGCTTTTTTAAGACGCCATAATTGGTATAAACAAAATCTCCATTGTCATCATGTGTTTTAGCACGGTCTTTAAATTCGATTGATAATGTCTCTGTTAATGTTATCCAGAAATTTTTTGTCCTATCTGTTATCATCATTGCACTATTTTAAAGTTTTAATGCAAAGGAATAGAACAAGGACGTTTTGGGTTTTTCAAAAAAGTCCAATGTCTTGACTGAGAAGTCCAGACTGTAAAATAGTACCCTTTAGGCGTCTATATGACGATAAATGGACGGAGTTGTCCCGTATTTAGATTTAAATGCCCTACTGAAATGCGCCGCACTTTCAAACCCACAATCATATGCTATTTGGGAAATAGTATCTGAATGATTTTTCAAAAGGGTGGCCGCCTTTTTTAGTCGTCTATCCAAAATCCATTTTCCAGGGCTGGTGTTGTAGTGATTCTTGAAATCTCTCTTAAAACTGGATTTACTACGATTACAAAGAGCCGCTAATTGATCTAAATTTAGATTATATTGAAAATTAGCTTCCATAATATTAGGTATAGAAGGCAGTTCGTTTAGAACAACATGCTTTAAATAAGAACTTATATTAAGGTTATCCCTATTGTAGATAAGACTTAACATGAGTTCTTTAGCTTTTAACTGAAGTAAACTATTAAGAGGTTTGCTTGTATCATAAAAGTAGCCCAGTAAGGACTGAAAAAATGTTTCTAGTTCTGAATTGATGTTAATCTTGGTAATACTAAAACCATTAGAATCTTTAACATCCTTTATCGGTATGGTATTAATGTCGTCTCTCAAACTTGACTTAATGATGTCATCTGAAAAAAAGACACCTAACATACAGAAATCTTCCTTCAAGTTTTGTTTGATTACAGAAGCTCCTTTTTTTACATAAATAGCTTCCCCTTTCTTAACCAGCCATTGAGATTCTTTTGTGCTCCATGTTTTTTCGCCACTCAAAATATATACGATATAATCGTACCGAGACCAGATTTCAACTGTGTCTTGTTCAATCGGACACTTATATTCAACAAACAAAAGATTACCAACCTCAAATTTATTGAAGACGATGTCACTTTTCATGGTTTCATAAAAGTCGTAAATCATCGATAAAAGAGTGTTACGTCATTTACAAATTTAAACAATTTATAGTTGGGTATAAATCAGCTCTTCTTTCGACAGTTTTCAATATTGAAAGTAAAATTTGTGTTTTAGTTATCCTTATTCTTTAATAAACTTAAACGTAGACATTTTATCACCTTGAGTGATTCTTAAAATATATACTCCTTCTGTTAAGAGTTCAACATTAAAATAGTTGTTGTTA
>NZ_JAIOUU010000038.1:0-10195 GCF_019931125.1 Aestuariivivens sp. NBU2969 | reverse complement strand
GGTCTTTACGGTTGTACTTTCTAATCCATTCATTAATGGTGGTTGGTGCAATTCCATAAGCCTTACCTAATTGATACTTGTTTAATTTTCCTGTTGTAAGTTCGTCTAAAATTTTCAGTTTAAAAGGTTCTGAATACCGTCTGATTACTTTGTCATTTTTGTACATAATGTTTAAAATTATGTAGCCTTTATTCAGGACGGGTCAAAATTGGCTACAACGTTGTTGTGTATGGTTAGTTGCGTGTTTAAGCAACTAATTTAGTAAACAAAAACGAACGCGAGAAAATTCCGAAGGAATTTTCCAGATAAGCACTTGCAAAGCAATTAATTATACACGGTGTTACCTGCTGGTTTTTAATTCCGGTTGTTTATTATTTGTCTGTTTTCTTATAATCAAAAACATAGCCACAATCAGTCCGAAACCTAATATTATTATAAGTGATATTTTTTGATAAGAATTAAAATTGGCAATGTTTTCAGTTAGCTTTGGTGATAGAAAAAAGCTTGTCAGATTAAAAGCTAAATGCGTTAAAAAACTTAACCAAATATTTCTTGTCTTTAAATAAATATAACCCAAGACTATTCCTCCAACAAAAGGTCCAAATAAACCATTTTCTGAAAAAATATGAGCAAAACTAAAAATTAAAGCAGAAATCCAAATTGCTTTAGAAAATCCTTTTTCGTTAAATAATTTCTGCGATATAATTCTACGAAAGTATATCTCCTCCAAAAATGCCCAAACAGTGAGTAAAAGTAAAAATCTTGGTAATTCAGACTGCGTTGGTCTAATTTTGTCAGTCCATTGCCATTCCATTAAATTATAAACTAATAATGGAATAAAATAAGTTGCCAAAAAGAGACCGATAATTCCGATAATAATTGGGAAAATGTATATAATGCGGAAAGTTGAGTTTTCTTTTTTCGGAAGCAAGTTTGGATTAAATTTAATCAAGAAAAATCCTGCTAAAACAATTGCCAAAATATTAATAATTCTGATTGTCCAAAAGTCGGTAAGTCCAGATGCAAAATTGTAGCCAAAAAGTAAAATGAGTAAACTCAAAAATAAATTCAGATAAAGTCTTTTACTCATATTTTATTCAGTATTCAATTTTTAGTCGGTTCGGTTTTTCAACTTGCAGGTAACGTGTCCGTGTAAGAATAGTTGCGTGTTTAAGTAACTAACTTAGTAAAAATTGAACGAACCAGAGGAAAATCCGCAGGATTTTCCGATTAGTCTAGAACCAAGCAATTATTTTTACACATTGTTACCTGCTGGCTTTATTAAATTCAAAATCCGAAGTTAACCCCTAGATTAATTGTCGCAGCACTATATCCACTTTCACTAATATTTGTATAAGAAGCTATTAATGCTAGTTTTTCTTTCAAATTATAAGTAATAACTGGACGAATATAAAGTCCTCCTCCGTCATCAAACACATGAACAAAAAACGCATAACCAATATCTAATCCAATAGAAAATCCTTTTGAAAGATTTGCTCGACTAGCTAATGCTAAGGGTATATATAGTTCTGGCTCATAGTCATCGTATAGACATCCATCACACCAATCTTCTGAAGCATCTCCAAGAAACACTAATGCTCCTGTAGTTAGTCCAATATTAAAGTTTTCCGATGTTTCCCAAAGGTAATATATGTTTCCTTGAAGTGAGAAATTATAGAATTCACGATAATCCCCTATTGGTAGGCCAATATTAACTTCAGCTCTAAAACCATCCTGTGCTTTTACAGTAAAAGCAAAGGCTAGTAAAAATATAACAAAACTTATTTTTCTCATATTATAATATTTTAGCATTGGTTATTTATAGACATTTCGTTTGTCAGCTTGCATACAACCGGTTGGGCTATGAGTAGTTGCGTGGGTTAGCACATAACTTTGCAAGTACACACCAAACTGAAAATCCGCGAGGATTTTCAGAAGTAGGCGAGAACAAGCAATTACTTATAGCCATTGTTGTGTATAGTGTATAATTCACAAAATCAATTTATTAATTATTTAATTATCATTTCTTTAAATGCTTTCCATTTTTCCATATCTCCGTTTATATCATAAGATTTAGAATTTTTAAAAAGAATACTAATTCCTCCACTTACTGCTCCGGCAGTCCCTCCTAAAAGAGCTCCTACGGCTGCTCCTTCTCCTGCTGTATATGCAAATATCCAAGCATCTGGGTCAGCAGTAGCAGCTCCTAAAATTGCCATTGTTGTTGCACCGGTTGCTGCACCGACAAGGACATTGTTTCCTGCTGAATGCTTAGTTTTAATTGAGCCGATACCATTTACCATAACTTTCACAGATTCTCCTTTTCTGTATAATTGAAGTGACGTTTCTGAAATTGAAAGAATTTTTCCTTTACCTATCTTTTTACCTTGAAAATCGTAAACTCGTACAAAGACGTTAGTGTTTTCGATTTCGTTTTGAGCACAAACGTTAATGCTTAAAATCAAGGTGATTGCAAAAATTAAATTTTTCATAATGTGTTATTTAAATTTATAGCTAATTCAACATTATACACAACGCTAAATGTATGAATTGTAGCTTTGGTATGTTTGTAGGCTTTGTGCAGCTATGATTTCATACATAATGTTAGTAGGCGTTTGTTTATCTGTCTATTCTCTTTGAGTAATTTCCATGTTGTCTATAATTAATGATTCTTCCATTCTTATCTCGTTCAAAGACGAGTGTCTCTCCCAATTCTTCATCATCCCTAATTCTCCGAAATGTATCTCCTTCTATATGCTTGTAAAAAGTCATGGAATCTCCTGGTTTTTCTGATGGTAATTCGAGCGTAACTAACTTTCCCTCCCAAGTTGATATGAACACTTCACTCCACCAGGGCATTGGGCTATAGTAGCCAACATATTCTTGTAGGTTTTTCTTTTCAATTCTTTCATCTGTTGGTTCTTCCTTCTTTGGAGTCTTCACTTTCTTAATAATTGCATTTATTCCATTTGCATATTTTGCTGGGTTAGTTCCATTAGCATTGATCATAACAGAATATGCTCTTTTATTCTTTAAGTCAATTTGAAGTGTTGATCTATATCCTGGGCAACTCCCACCATGACCAACCCATGTATTGCCATCTGCTCCTTTATAAACGACAAAACCCAAACCCCAAGTGGTCTTCCAATCAGGGTTTGTCCAATGCACATTTTGCATATATTTTAAAGTGGAAGGCTTTAAAATTTCCGTAATTGTACTATCTCTTAATCGAAATTGCCAAGAAGCAAATTTCCCTAAATCTTGCACATTTGAAGAGAACCCAGCAGCCGGAGTAATTCCATTGGCCTGAAAGAAATTTACTTTTTCACGTTTTCTACTTCTTGTCATTGCACTATACCCAATGGCAAGTTCGGTTCCATACAACTGCTCAGGTAGTTCTGTTCGGGTATCAAAAAGACCAAGCGGTTTCAGAATATTTTGTTGGACATATTCATCATAAGGAACTCCTGATACTTCTTCTACTATTTCTCCTAAGAGAGTAAGTCCAAGATTGCTGTATTGAAAATAGGTAGAGGCTGGATAGAGCGTTTCTTGTTCGCTTAATTTTGAATCGATTTGCGCTTTGGTTGGAAAAGGAAAGTCTGGCCCAGTCCAATATGGATAGGCTGCTTCTCTTGGTAGCCCAGAAGAATGTGTCAATAATGTTCTAATAGTTATGGGACCACTTTCTAAATATTTCTGTTCAAGTTTATAAGCCGGTAGTATGTCACTAATACGATCATCCAAACGAAGTTTTCCTTCTTCGTACAATTTCATAATTGCAACTGAAGTAAACAGCTTGGAAATTGAACAAATACTACAAAGTGTTGATGCTTCGGCTTTGACATTCTGCTCTACATTAGACAAACCAACTGCACCTGACCAAAGTACTTTCTGATCCTCAATTACAATTGCAGTTAAACCTGGCAAATTGTCGAAATCTTTTTGTGCTTCTAACCAGACCTCTACGAGTTTAAAAGCTTCCGAATAATCCTTTTTGGTTTCCTGTGAATAAACAATACTGATTATAAAGGAAAGGACAAGTGTAAGGTAGTATTTTTTCATAATCTTGATTTTGGTTAATGCCTACTAACGTTTAGTATAAGAGCAGTAGCTAACTAAAAGCTACCATCTTTCGGGTAGGAAGATACTGAATTAAAACAAAAAACGGTTCAAGTTTATACCTGAACCGCTATTGCTTTTATACCTTGTTGTAGCCAGTTAATTTGCTAAATCAATGTCATCTTGTAGTTTTTCAGTGCTTTTATTCCTTTAAAATTTTACCCGAATAAATTTTGTTTTCACTTTCAATTTTTAAAATATAAGCACCTCTACTTAAGAATGAAATATCAATTTGTTTTTTATTATTTACTTCAAGTACCAATTTACCGCTAATGTTAAACAATTTAGCTTTAAAGCTTTCATCTAATTTAATATTTACAACGTCGTTAACTGGATTAGGATAAAAAGAAACCACATTATTTGATAGCTCTTCAATTCCTAGTCCAGAATCAGGTGTAGCAGTAGTAGTATTAAACACACTAATCTCGTCTGAAGCTCTTGCATTAATCCTAAACTCATAAGTGGTGCCATTTACTAAGCCGCTTACAGTTCTTGTAGTTTCATTTGGGTCTGTAATAACATATACAGTATCCCAAGTTGAAGAACTACTTTCTTTCCAATATAAAACATAATTTTGAAATGTACGACCGCCTAAATCAGGAAGATTCCAAGAAAGGTCTATTTGTTGATCTCCTGGTGTAGCAATTAGTGTAGGAGCATTCAGAGTTCCAAACGGTGTATCCGTTACATTATTAGAGTATGGACCATTTAATTCAGAACCACCATTATCATAAACAGCTCTAACTGAAAACACATATTCAGTACCATTTGTTAAACCATTTATTGTAGTTGTTAGATTAGGTAAATTGACTGTAACAATGGTAGGAGTAAAGCCACCTGATTCTATATATGATACCTCATATCTTATAATTGAATAACCATCATGGTGGACAGGTTCATTCCAGTTAAGGGTTGCAGATTCATTCCCTATGGAGCTTAAATTCAAAAATGGAGCCACTGATAATTGAATGGCGCCAATATCACGAAAACCATTACCATCAAATCTATCATTGCCAATTGGGTCTAAAGTAATTGGCTGATTTGTTATAGGATTGGTTAAAGTAGTATTAACAACATCAATCAATTCTCCTGGAAATGCAGGTTTAACAAATTCAGCATCTAAGAATACTATGCTGGTGTTTACTTGCGGTTCAAAACCATTTAAATTCGTAAGTAAATTTGGTTGTGAAGTAATGGTTTTTAAGGCAGCAGCATCTTGACTTACTGAAGGCTCAATCCATGTAGCTCCATCAGCTGTAATATTTGAACCCTCTAAAGTGAGCAAAATTGTTCCTGTAGTTGATGGGAAGTTAAAGCCAATAGCTGATTCTATAAAATTAAGTGAACCAGAAGAACTGTTATGGATTAATGAATTAACAGAGAAACTAGAACATTCCAAGTTACATTCATTGCCATTAAATCTAATTGAAGAAGCAATAATATTCATAGGGCCATTTGAATTATTCCAAATACGTTCCCCGTAATTTAACACGCCTAATCCATCTGATAAAACAAAAGTAGAATTAACAATATTTGTGGTAGTACCACCAGATATTTTTAAACCACCAGCACCTAAAAACCTTGAGCTGACAATATTAGCAACAGCAGAACCAGAACCTTCCCAATTAATTGCGTAGTGTTTTTGTTTGTTTAAATCGTAAAAAAGACTATTTTCAATTGTTAAATTTCCTGCATTTGGCTCAGAGATAATTGTTGCAGTTAAATCCGGTGTGGTCTCCCAATTTATAGATTCTTGAAAAGATGAATTTTTTATAGACAATGAACCGCCACTAGCTACTGACATCATACCAGTTGTGCCACTTGGACAATTATTAGTAGCCCAAATATCGCTAGCTTTAAAATTCTCCAAATTTAAAGTTGCATTTTCATATATTTGCGCAACACCATTAAACTCTTTAATTGAAAGATCTTTTATGGTTACAGTAATAGCAGAATTATCCTGATTAATAGTTCCAACTCTTAAAAACGTTGGTGCTTTTAACATAATTGTTGTACTTTCAATGGATCCCGGGCATGCGGCTAATGGATTTGTAGTACCATCCGCAGCAATCCACCATTGTTTTGCATTAATAGAACTTCCGTTACCTTCAATGACTACAGATTCGAGAATTATTGCCATGTCTGGATTTGTTAGACTGAATCCTGGCGTAATAGCATCTACAGTTAACCCTGCAGAAAATTGAATAATGTCCTCTCCTGGGTTAGCATTAGCATCTTGTATGGCTTGTAAAAAAGAGCCAGGACCTTCTAAATTCGTTGATGTAACGTTATAGGTTGTTTGTGAATAGGAGTTTTTAAAACTTGCTAGTAATAGTATACCTATTATATATAAAAAGAGTTTGTTGTGTTTCATAGTTTTGAATTTAATATACTTAATAAAAATAATAAAAGTTCTTTACTTTACCAAAATTTAAGGACGAGCCAAAATTGGCTACAACGGATTGAATATGCGGAGTGCGGAAGTTCAAAGCTCCAAGTTATCAAGCCGCCACAATGTTTATTAAATGTTTTAAGCTTAAAATTATTTACATCACCCCGCATTGCGTATATTTTTTGTTGGCAAATCGTATGATTGTTTTCCTAATTTTAAATCAATGATTATTCTATTTCCACCTTAAACACAGTTGCTATTTCATTCATGTCAGTAGCTTTAGGAGTTTTTAATATCAATTTTTCTCCTTCTAAAGACCATTCCAGATGTACATTGCTTCCAACTACTGAAACTTCTTTTATATCAATTTGTTTTTTAGTTTCAAAAACATGTTTTATTTCAAGGGTCGATAGAGGTTCAGGAAGTCCTAAAACATATATAAAAATAGATTTTCCATCTTTAGACTTGGTAAATCTATAATCGTTTTGATTGTAAACCATGCTTGCTGATTGTCCGCCATGATGTCCTTTTTTATATTTGGCTGCACCATAGCCATAAATAGAATGAGCCCGTGTTTGGTATACCGCCTCTTGGTGTAGTAAAATCCATTCTCCTATCGAATTTAGCACATCTCTTTGTTTTTTATTAATAACACCATCAGCCGTTGGAGAGATATTTAATAAAACAATCCCCCTTTTGCTCCACACATCTATCATATTTCTTATTAATAATGAAGCGCTTTTATATTTCTGACCCTTGATATAGGACCATGATCCTTTACTAATTGTAATGTCCGTCATCCAATAGTCATCAGACATATCAGTTTTACCACCTTGTTCAATATCAAGTAAGCTAATATCTCTTGGCAAGTCTTCTTGTTTGCTAATTACAATAGGTTCCTGCTTTCTAATGGTAGCCGTATTAAAATGATGGGCGACCATTTTCTGACGATATTTTTCAGGAATTTGATCCAGCCATGAGTCATACCAAAGAATATCGGGAGCATATTGATCAACTACCTCTTTGACCTGTGCCAACCAATATTCATTAAACTCTTCTTCTTCCATATTTCCATATAGCTTCCTTATTTTTGGGTCAGTACTCGAAGTAATATATTCTGGATGATATGGATAATGACTCTTCTTACCTATATTTGGTCCATTTCCTGCCCAATTGGTTGAGTCTTTAGCATATTTCTGACCTACTCTGGCATGATGAAAAGTAGCAATTGTTTTAAGTCCTTCCTTTTTTAACGCTTGCAGCAATTCTCCTGTAATATCTATTTTGGGCCCCATATCTTTTACATTCCAAGGATTTACTTCGCTATCCCACATGGCAAAGCCGTCATGGTGTTGTGCAACTGGCCCGGCAAATTTGGCTCCCGCATTTTTAAACAATAACGCCCATTCTTTGGCATCAAATTCTTCTGCCTTAAACATTGGGATAAAATCATGATAATTAAAATCTTTTATAGAGCCATAAGTTTTTTCATGATGGGCATAAACTTTACCTCCCCATTTTTCTCCTCTATCAGGAAAATACATCCATCTTGGATACCACTCATTACCATAGGCAGGCACACTATATACCCCCCAGTGAAAGTATATGCCCAATTTGGAATCTTTAAACCACTCAGGCTCTTTTTCAATGCCAGCAAGAGATTCCCATGTCTCTTTATATTTAAGTGATTTTTTACCTTGTTTTGGTCCAGAATGGTTATTGCAAGCTGAAATTGCGATAATTATTCCAACTATTGATATTTTTATAAATTGTTTTTTCATAATTTTAGTTCTTGAAATTCGATGTGTTTTAATATGTTTGCCAACGTTGAGTATATGCAAAGTAGGCAATTTCGGGCTTCAAACTTATCAAACCGTTACAATTTTGAAGCGGGCTACAACCGTTGAATTTACTACTATCACACCTATTTTGTATATATATTGTTGGCGGTAGTTAATAATTGATTTAACCCTTTTAGTTTTTCCAAGTTCTCTTCATATCCTTTTAGCTTTTGAGTTAAAAGAGCGTCATATCCAATGACAATATTTTCAAATTCAGGATTTTCTTTAAAATTATTATTGAGTGATGTAAAATCACTGAACCTTATATTCCTAAAGAAAAAAGGTGTGACATATTCATTTACATAGTCAGATAGTATACTCTCTAATTGGGATGTAGTTTTGTATGAATTATAAGTGTCTATTAATTTCTCTCTATATTCTAAATCACTAATTAGTTTAAATTCACCTGATTCAGTAATGTTTTCCATTGTTACTAAAGATGGATTAAAGTCAGATAATGCCATCATATTGGCTGATAGGTTTTTAATCCTACTATCTTTATAATTTTTTGAAAGAAGAATTTGTTTAAGGGTATCAATATCATCTTTAGTTTTAAGTGCAAATTCATAAGCTAAAGAAAGGGCTAATTCGTTATCTCTGTTTTCTTCATAGAAACTTCTCAAATAGTCTCTTTCCTGCGCATTTGATTTGTTGGATTCATTGAAATTATTAAGCTGAAAAGCTATTGTGATGCCGATTATTACAATTAGAAGGTCAATAAGTTTTGATTTCCAATCAATGTCCAATTTCCATTTTATTTTTTTCATTCAGTAATATATTTATATAAGTACGGTCTAATTACCGCCAACGGTCTTGTGTAAGCGTCAGTAACGGGAAAGTGCGCGAGTACTTTCCGCTGACGCACCTAATTTAGCAAAACGAGTTGAATTTCCTATTAGGAAATTCAGCCGTTATTGCGCTTACACGTTGTTAGCCACTGGCTTTATTATTTTTAAAATTCCAAAATGTTTTCTCCACCAATATTGTGCTTCATTTTTTGTCCCATTCCACCAGTCACATATCCAGCCACAATCTCATTTTTACTTTCTCCGTTTTCTTGATACTTTAAACTAATAGAGCAATCTCCTGTAATTCCAACCCAAACTGTTTTACTTTCATTTGGTTCTAATTCAGATATTCGTTCGGTTTCACAACCAAAAATCTCGATATCCGTGAGTTTGTTTTCAGTCGTGTTTTTAAAAGTAATTCGCATATTCCCAATCAAAATCATTGCAATCCAGACATAAACGAATAGAACAGGAATATTCAACAATATTAGCCCGCTCGTTTTCAGAAGTTTATTCCGGTTTTCAGAATCATTCTTTGCTTTCGTAAGAGTTGTTATCAGAACGATGATGTTAAAAATTCCAGCAAGAATTATAAATCCATAGCCAACAAAAAGTAACTGCCATTTGGACGTCAAAAAATATATTCCAAATATTAAAGTTCCGATTACGAATGAAAACAGAGCTGTCTTTTTTGCTAATAATATTTGTTTTTGGGTTGTCATTTTTTCAGCTTGTGGCTAACGGCTCGGGTATGAAACGTAGGGCATTTCGAAGCTCTTAACTGTCCGCCCGAAACCAAGCTTGTTAAGTGCCGAAAACTTTCGGAAATTACTGTCCGCCCTATGTTTTATACCCATTGTTGTGGTGCGTATTTTTATTTATCAAATTGGAAATCCTTCTTTCCGTAGTTCACTTTTTTCTTGTTCGTTAAAGTGGACTTGCAACAAAAAATTGGACTTTAAGTTGAATGACTAAGCTGCCAGTTTCTGGTTATACATATCTAATTCAAATTCTCTTATAGTTTTATTTCCTAAAAAGGAATGCCTTCTTTT
>NZ_JAIOUU010000037.1:0-10473 GCF_019931125.1 Aestuariivivens sp. NBU2969 | reverse complement strand
AAAATATTTGGCACAATTCCATTATGAGAATGATTAATAAAAAACCTATATATTGGAATCAAATAAAACAGAACGTAACTTAATAACTCAATAAATTAATTAGAAATCATGAAACAGGCTACATAAGTTCAAATATTATTTATTGGTCGCAGTTATATGTGAAAACGACTTTGATTTACATTTTAATACTGATAGATAGAGTTTAATGAAGTAAGGCTATTTCAGATTTATTTTGTTAAAATTAATGGTGAAATCAGAAATAGTGAACAAATGGACAATTGACACTAAATAATTTATTATAAGGATTAAAAAAAGGGTAATAACTACCTGAATTTTTAATGAAGGAAATCTGGTAAAAAGAAAGGGATGATATTTTAAAAATGAAAAGACAATAACTAAACTCTAATCTTCACTCCTAAGTTTTATTAAATTTTATCTTATGAGCTCACAACATAAAAGCTATTCATAGTTAAACCCTAATTATCACTTCTAAACTGTTTCATTTCCTCAAGGGGCTCAATGATGGCGTCGTTTTCCCACTCCGATTTATCGAATGTACTTAGTTGAATAAACGGGACTTCTTGTTTTGGATTTATTTTATTAAAGTCATCCTGACTGCTGTTACTAAAAGTTGTTAGAAGAAACTCTTCTTTAGTTAGGTTGTTGCCTTCAATTTTAAAGTTAAAGCCTATTTTGTTTTTTTGAGGACTGTTTTCAATCAATTTAAAATCACGATTTACATAAAAGTAGCTACCCTTTATACGTTTAATGTATTTGGGTTGGTAGATATTATCGCTCTGTTTTTCATAAATATAGGTGCCCTCGCTTACATTATCGATGTATTTAATACCCAATATTAAGCGCAAATTAAACTTACTACCATAACGGGATTTATAATAACTATAATCTACCCTAGTAATAGCATAATCCTTTTGGTTAACCACAAAGGTGCCCGTTAGTTTCGATTTCGACCTATTGGGTTTAAAGCGTATGATGTAAACCAATTCATTATTGTTATAATTAATGTCTTCCAATTCAAAATCATAAAGGTCGGAATCAATAAGGGTATTTAAAAAAGAGATTTTTGTAAATGTAGCTTTTTTAACTAAAGATTCTGTACTGTACTTTAAGCTAGATGCCTTGTAGGATTTAGGTTTGTCGCTTTTTAACTCTTCGTCTTTAAGAGACATGGAATCTTCTATCTTAAAAATACCTGTTTTTACTTTGTAGGTTTTAGTAGTGTCCAAATATTTTAATACCAATGTTTTAGCTTTTTCTTCCACTTTGTCAAGGGAAAAATCCTTATTATGGTCCAGTAGTTTGGTCACTTTGTTAACTTCCATTTTACTACTATCCTGATGCAACGTGTGAAGCGCTCCTTTAACATCGGTAAAGTTGACAATATTGCTGCTAATGATGTCGTTGGAAAGGTGGATGAGTTCGGCATTGGCCATATCCAAATTTTTAGAAGATACGTGTGAAGCCTTTTCTATTTCGAAGTCTAAATGATTAAAATCAATATGATCTGTACTTCTATAAAAGAACCTGTAAATATTGAGGTCGAAATTGTAATTCTTACTAATATTTTGTCTTACCCTTGCCATTATTGAATCAATATTTGGCTTTTTATTGCTTAAATAAACTTCGTCCAATTGGTTTAAGGCTTCTTCTAAAGGAATGATGTAATTAAGTGATTTTATGGTTTCAATACTAATATACTTGGCTTGGTAACCCATACATGAAATACTAACGGTTGTAATCGTGTTGTTATTTGTATTAATTGTGAAAAAACCTTCCTCGTTAGTGATAACTCCACTGTATTTACCTGTTTTTACTGTGGCATAGGGTATAGCGGTTTTGTTTACTTTGTCAATAATTTTAGCGGTAATGGTTTGTGAATAACTAGAAATGAAAGAAGATATAAAAAAGAGGCTATAAAAAACTTTAGTCATAAAAATGTGTTTATAATTTCTTGACGATCGAATTGGTATAATGTTACATAAAATAACAATGGAAATAGTTACATTTGCACTCGCAAAAAATCAATATAATATGAAAGCAGGAATCGTAGGATTGCCTAACGTAGGAAAATCAACTTTATTTAATTGTTTATCAAATGCAAAAGCGCAAAGTGCCAATTTTCCGTTTTGTACTATAGAACCTAATATAGGTGTCGTAAATGTGCCTGATCCTAGATTAGAAACCTTGGAATCATTGGTAAAACCTGAACGTGTGGTACCTGCTACAGTTGAAATTGTTGATATTGCAGGATTGGTAAAAGGCGCCAGCAAAGGTGAAGGTTTAGGTAATCAGTTTTTGGGTAATATTCGTGAAACTGATGCTATTCTACATGTATTGCGATGCTTTGATAACGATAATATTGTTCATGTGGATGGCAGTGTTAATCCTGTTCGAGATAAGGAAACCATTGATATTGAGTTACAACTAAAGGATTTAGAAACGGTTGAAAAAAAACTGGATAAAGTCAAGCGTGCTGCTAAAACAGGAAATAAGGACGCTCAAAAAGAAGAAGCAGTATTGTTGCAACTAAAATCGGGGTTGGAAACCGGAACGTCGGTAAGAGCTATTGAGTTTGAAGAAGATGATTATAATGATTTTGTAAAGCCCCTACAACTAATTACAGATAAGCCAGTGATGTATGTTTGCAATGTAGATGAAGGCTCAGCAGTTACTGGTAATACCTATGTGGAGCAGGTAAAAACTGCTGTTAAAGATGAAAGTGCTGAGGTGTTAGTTTTGGCTGTTGGAACAGAAGCCGATATTAACGAACTGGACGATTACGAAGAACGCCAAATGTTCTTGCAGGATATAGGACTTGACGAACCAGGTTCGGCAAAATTAATCAGGGGTGCCTATAAATTATTGAACCAACAGACCTATTTTACTGCAGGTGTTAAGGAAGTAAGGGCATGGACGGTTAACATAGGAGCATCTGCACCACAAGCTGCTGGTGTTATTCATACCGATTTTGAAAAAGGTTTTATCCGTGCTGAGGTTATTAGTTATGACGATTATGTGAACTATGGAAGTGAAGCTAAAGTTAAGGAAGCTGGAAAAATGCGTGTAGAAGGGAAAAACTATACGGTAAAGGATGGTGATGTGATGCACTTTTTATTTAATGTGTAGTTTTAGGTTAACTACTTTTTGCCTACTGCGCTTACATAATTATTAAGTTCATTAATTTTCTGGTTATTGGTTAAACAAAGAAGATCTTCGTTACTGCTTTATAAAAATGTTTAATGCAAACTAATTCTTTTTATCTTTTTTGTAAAGTGGAACCCTATAGGAAAGAGTGTAACCATAACCTACGCCAATGCCACTGCTATCGTATGTTTTGTTAAATCCTGGAATGTAAAGATTTTCAAAACCATTAGGTTCAGTTTCTTTTACTAAACCTTTCAATTGTAGGTTAAGTCCAAGATAAAGGTTATTAAAAAGTTCAGCTTTAATACCTATCATTAATTCTATCCATAGCGCCGTAAGGTTACTAAATTTTCTATTTTCGGTATCGGTGTATTGTGGCGTCCAATATTGATCAGTACTATAGATTTGAAAACGGTTTCTGGTATGGTTAAAAGAACTTGCTCCAAGACGGAATCCAGAAAAAATCATGTTGTCCATATCCAACCAATTCTGGTATAAATTATAATCGATGCCTCCTTTTAAGTAGCTTCCTTTTGTAGTGACATCCAGATAATCCGTGACAGTATTTTTTTCTTCAATTCCTAGTTCACCAGCAATATATAATTTGTTCTTAATTCGATAATCGGCAATAACTTCAAAGCCACTATATTCATTATCTGTAAAAGAACGAATAAGTTTACCAATGTCACCTCCAATACGCAATCCATATTTTAATTTATAAGTAATAGAGTCAGATGCACTACTGGGAATACTATTATTTTGTGTATTGGCAGACACACAAAACAATAGAGCAATAACTATGCTACTAATGGTATAAGATAAAGTGTGCCTTTGTTTCATCTTCTATGGATTGGTTATCGGTTAAGGATTCTTTTAATTTTATCCAGTTTTCGTTATCAGGTTCAATGGTAAGGGTAACATTTTTAAAAATGGTTTTGTAACCACATGCCCTTGAGACATAAATTTCTTCAGTAGAATAACTAATGGTTATTATATCTTCATTACCTTCAATGGTTCCATCTTCTTTTTTTAAATAATTTATATGCAGTTTAAATTGTGTTGTATTTGAATCTGTACGAAGGGGGAGTATTAAATCATCTGTAGCACGAACCACATCATAGCCAGGTAAAGCTTCGTTATTATCAACACCTTGAACCCTTAAATCGAGTACGTTCTTTTTTTCTTCTTGATTAGAAAAATCATGTAAATCTATAATTAATCTTGGTGTAGTAGGAGTTGTTTCCGGGCAAATGTCATCACGCTCACAACTAAAATGGCTCGTTAAAATGAGTATTAAAATAAGTAGGCTTATTTTTTTCATAAATTAATTTTCAGGTTATCTGAGTTTCAAAAGTACAACATTTTCTACATGAAAGGTTTGCGGAAACATATCCACTGCTTGCGTTCGGGTAACTTTATACATATTATCCATTAAGGCTAAGTCCCTTGCTTGAGTAGCACTATTACAACTTACGTATACTACCTTTTTAGGTGCAATGTTTAGTATTTGTTGTACAACATCTTTGTGCATGCCATCACGTGGGGGATCGGTAATGATTACATCAGGGTTTCCATGTGCTGCAATAAATTGTTTATTAAACACCTTTTTCATATCACCAACAAAAAACTCAACGTTAGTAATGTTATTTAATTGTGCATTTTCCTTAGCAGCACTAATGGCATCGGGTATAGCTTCCACACCAATCACTTTTTTGGCCTTCCTAGCTATAAATTGAGCAATGGTCCCAGTGCCAGTATATAAATCGTAAACTAATTCGTTACCTGTTAACCCAGCAAAATTACGTGCTATCTTATAAAGTTCGTAAGCTTGCTCGGAATTGGTCTGGTAAAAAGATTTGGCATTGATTTTAAAAAGTAAACCATCCATTTCCTCATAAATGTGGTCTTTACCTTTATAGCAAACAACGTTTTGATCGTAAATGGTATCGTTGGCTTTTTCGTTAATAACAAATAACAGCGATGTAATTTCTGGAAATTGTTTGGCGATATAATCAAGAAGCAATTCTCGTTTTGCAACATCTTCCTTAAAAAATTGAATGAGTACCATAACTTCTCCAGTGGTAGAAATGCGAATCATCATTGTACGTAAAAATCCGGTTTGATTTCTAGTATTGAAGAATTCCAATCCTTTTGCAGTGGCAAATTCCTTAACGGAGTTTCTAATAGCATTTGATGGGTCAGCTTGTAAATGACAGTGGTTTACATCCAAAATTTTATCCCACATTCCTGGAATGTGAAAGCCCAAAGCATTCTTGTTATCTAAATCTTCACGAGACCGAATTTCATGTTGAGTTAACCATCGGCTATCACTAAACGAAAATTCCATTTTATTCCTATAGAAGTATTGTTTTTTTGAACTTAGTATAGGTGTGATTTCAGGTAATTCGATATGCCCGATACGGGTCAGGTTATTGATAACCTCTTTTTGCTTATAATGTAATTGGTGCTCATAGTCCATATGTTGCCACTTGCATCCACCACAAGTACCAAAATGTTCACAAACTGGTTCGGTTCTTTTTGGTGATAGCTTATGGAAAACCGTAGCTTTTCCTTCGTAATAGGCTTTACGTTTTTTAAAGGTTTGAATATCTACTACATCTCCAGGTACGGCATTGGATAAAAATATAACCTTACCGTTTTCAGCCTTGGCTATGCTTTTTCCTTTGGCTCCAGCATCAAGCACTTCTACATTTTCAAAAAATTGTTTTCTTGATTTTTTTCTTGACATGCTGCAAAAATAGTAATCGTCACAAATAAAATGTTTTTATTTCCATTAACTTTAAGAGATTTTAATGTATTTAGTTAAATATAAATGTTTTTATTCAGTTAAAAGAAAAGCTTTTGGAGCTCGATAGCTGGACTAAAAAATAAAAGATACAAGAAATGAGTGAAAAAGGCCAATTTTATAGCTTATTTTAAAAACCTAAAATGAGTTCAATAAAGAGATCTAGATAAGTTAATAAAAGAGACCTTAAAACAAGATATGGCCGAATGTTATGGAGGGCTGGAAAAACAAAATGTATTTAAAATGCTATGCGGATTGTTCCAAGGCATGGACAAATGGATTATTTACCTCATTAATATAAGGGTATTGGTATTCTTCGGATTATTTGTGTATAACTTGGTACAATTTTTTAATACCA
Source organism: Aestuariivivens sp. NBU2969 (assembly GCF_019931125.1). Taxonomy (NCBI): domain Bacteria; kingdom Pseudomonadati; phylum Bacteroidota; class Flavobacteriia; order Flavobacteriales; family Flavobacteriaceae; genus Aestuariivivens; species Aestuariivivens sp. NBU2969. The sequence continues at coordinate 4,144 of NZ_JAIOUU010000037.1, read as the reverse complement.
ATATGGTAAACGAATTTATAAAATGGGGTATGGGGAAGTATAGCCTTTTTGTTGTGGTGAGTATGCTTATGATATTTGCTTGCATATAAATGGACAAAAATGTATTAATGTATAAAATTAAATGTTTAGAATTGTAAATTTTATCTCTTTTCTGGAAGAATATTCGACTAAGATTTCTTAAACCAGAGCATATTTACTAATTTGCAGGCCCACTCAGGGATGATTTCTCTCCCACGCTGCTTTTTCGTCCCGATAATTATCGGGATTCCCGAAAGAATAAAGGTATAGAAGGAATGGTTGTTTATTAATTAAAACTATTAAAAAATGGCTGTTTTAGAAAACAAATTAACATCACAGCATGCAATTGAATTAGAAAACAAGTATGGTGCCCAAAATTACCATCCTTTACCCGTTGTATTAACAAGAGGCGAAGGTGTATACGTCTGGGATGTGGAAGGCAAACGGTATTACGATTTTTTATCGGCTTATTCTGCAGTGAACCAAGGGCATTGTCACCCAAAAATTATTGATGCTTTAAAACACCAAGCCAATAGTTTAACACTTACCTCTAGGGCCTTTTATAATGACCAGTTAGGCAAATATGAAAAATACATTACCGAGTATTTTGGCTTTGACAAGGTGTTGCCCATGAATACAGGGGCAGAAGCCGTTGAGACGGCAATAAAATTAGCGAGAAAATGGGGGTATGAAAAAAAAGGTATTCCAGCTAATCAAGCAAAGATAGTAGTATGTCATAATAATTTTCATGGTCGGACAGTAACTATAATTTCGGCCTCGAACGATCCTGTAGCTACCGAAAATTTTGGACCTTTTACACCTGGAATGGTATCCATTCGTTATAATGATTTAGATGCGTTGCATGATGCTTTGAAAGATAGCAATGTTGCCGCATTTTTAGTAGAGCCCATACAGGGCGAAGCAGGTGTTTACGTGCCAGACGATAATTATATTAAAGCGGCTTATACCTTATGCAAACAGAACAATGTACTGTTCGTTGCTGATGAGGTTCAAACAGGCATCGCACGAACGGGTAAATTATTGGCGGTTCACCATTCAGGAATTAAACCTGATGTACTTATTTTAGGAAAGGCCATTTCTGGCGGTGTCTTACCGGTTTCGGCTGTATTGGCAGATAAAGAAATTATGGATGTTATACGTCCTGGCAATCACGGATCTACTTTTGGTGGCAATCCATTGGCTTGTGCTGTTGCTATGGCAGCACTAGAGGTTGTAGAGGAAGAAAACCTAGCTGAAAATGCCGAACGCCTTGGCAAAATCTTTAGAGCAAGTATGGAAGAACTTATTAAATCAACTGATTTGGTGAGATTGGTAAGAGGAAAAGGCTTGTTAAATGCTATTGTGATTGATGATTCAGAAGACAGTTCTACGGCTTGGGATATTTGCATGAAGCTTAGGGATAATAGCTTATTGGCCAAACCAACCCATGGCAATATCATTCGTTTTGCGCCGCCTTTGGTGATGACGGAACAGCAGCTTATGGATTGCATTGATATTATAAGTAAAACACTTAAATCTTTTGAATAAAAAAAGCACCCAATTGGGTGCTTTTTTATTCAAATTAGATGAAAATTTTATTGGTTTTGCATTTGCCATTGCTCCATTATTTCTTGAGATTGTCTCATTATTTCATCCCATCCAACTGTGGATATTCTGTAAATGGTCATGATAAAGTACATTAGGTTAATAATTAAAATTACCAAGGCCACAATTTTAGCAGTATTCATTGTCTTGACACTTGCTTGTTCAAATTGATCTGGATGATTTTCAGCATTTTTTAATTTGCTATGTGCAATATAGAATGCAATTCCAGATAAAATAAAGCCTAAACCGCCAAAGCAGCAACATAAAAAACCTAAAATTGCTAGTACATAAACGAGGGTTGGATTGAGTTTTTGTTGTTCCATAATTAATTTGGTTAGATGAGTTTTGATACAAAATTTGTTACAATAATAACAATATTGAGAATTACCAAAATAGTAATAATTTTATTACTGTACTTGAATTTTCTAAATGTATTAAAAACAATTACGATTAATAGCAGTATTAACGTGTATATGGCAGGATACATATAAAAGGCATCGGTAAACTCACCTTGAACCACTAAGGAAGCCGATCGCTGCAATCCACAACCCATACATTCAACTCCAAAAAGCTTTTTATTTAGGCAGGGCAACATATAATCATTAAAACCTGACATAACATTATGTTTGTTGGGCTAATATATTAAATTTGTTAATCAATTAAATTATTATTTGAGCGTGAAGTATTTTAATTATTTACTCATTTTAGTTGGGGCTATTGTAGCCATGTACGCTAAAGTAGGAGCAAATCAAAACCAATTTATTTTAATTGGGGGTATTGTTGTTTTAATGATTGGTGTTTATCGTATTTCGAAAAGCATTCCTAGTAAACGGAATGAAGAAATTGATGACGAAAACATGGCGCAATAAATAGATTTTTTATACATATCAAAAAAAGTTATGTCTTTTCAATTAGGTGATTATGTTTTGGTTTTGGATGAAGACCTATCGGGGATTGTTAAAGCATTGAATGATGATATGGTCTCTATTGAAACCGATGAAGGCTTTGAGTTGGATTTTCCTTCCGACGCTTTGGTCAAACATAAACAGGACAAAATGCTTCGGCAAAATGCCTTTTCTTATGATAACTTAAATAAAATAGTTTCAGAAAAGGAACAATCCGCAAAAAGAAAGTCAATAAAGGTAAAGTCCAAGGATCGGTTTGAACCTACTATGGAAGTCGATCTACACATCAATCAATTAGTGAAATCTGCCAAAAGTATGAGCAACCATGATATATTAACTTTGCAATTGGATACGGCAAGACGCCAATTGGAGTTTGCTATTACGAAACGCATTCAAAAAGTGGTGTTTATTCATGGTGTTGGGGAAGGTGTCCTTAAAGTTGAATTGGAGTATTTGTTTGGGCGATACGACAATATTAAATTTTATGATGCTAATTACCAGAAATACGGTTTAGGAGCGACCGAAGTTTACATTTACCAAAAGGGGTAATCATTTAAGGAAATGCAGGGGTTAATTGTCTAGTACCAGAAGTAGAACTATCCTGTAAAGTACCAAAATCAAAATTTTGAGTAATGACTTCTAAATTAACACTCTTTATTAAAAGTGTAATCGTATATGTTTGGTAAATTGTATGCTCTCTGTAAGCTACTGCTGGAACCGATTCGGAGACATCTTTATTCAGATAATCAGCGCCAACGTCGGGATCTCTAACATCATCTCTTGGATTTTCATTTTGGTCAACGCTTTCTTCGTCCCGTGTTAATACACCATCACCATCATCATCGTCATCCAAATAATCCGGTTTGTTATCACCATCGGTATCTTGAGCGTTTGAGAGACCATCAGCTTGGGTGTAATTTGGAGTTTCATTTTTTGTTGGTACATTGTCACCATCATCATCATCATCTAAATAATTAGGTATACCATCGCCATCGGTATCATCGTTATCCAAATTACCATCGGTATTAATATCTTCAAACTCAGCAGGAATACCATCATTATCATCTTCAATAAGTGTGGTGGTAAATACTGCTTCGTTATTGTTACTTTCATAATCCTCTTTTATTTTAACTTCAGAAGGAGGGATGGGACTACAAAACAAGCCTGAAGGTAATGTGCTATTAGTATACGTTCTATAATTAAAAGTATTAGAATTAGATGTTTTTTCAAGTATTTCTCCAGCTTGTAGTGCAAAGAGATCTTCAAAATTAATGTCTTTAACCACAAATGACAAAGATTCTGAAGGATCGTTTTTTGTTTTATAAAACACTAAATCGTTGCAGGATTCTAATGCAAAAGTATCGTTAAAATCAAATTCAACTGTTATGATATCACCATCATCACAAGACGATTGAAAAAACAAACTTACAATAGTTAAAATAATAAAGGCCTTTCGCATAGTTTGGGTTTTAGGCAAAAATAATAGAATTGTAATTTATAACGCCTCTAATTGAAAATAATTTTATTGAGTTATTAAGTTACGTTCTGTTTTATTTGATTCCAATATATAGGTTTTTTATTAATCATTCTCATAATGGAATTGTGCCAAATATTTT
>NZ_JAIOUU010000036.1:0-10473 GCF_019931125.1 Aestuariivivens sp. NBU2969 | reverse complement strand
TTACTATAAACTCGTTTTTTCATGTTTCTAAGATATTTGTTTTGTAACAAACAGTCTTAAATTTTATGTCCGAATAAAGGTAACAACTCCAAAAGCAAAATGAGAATAGATTAGTGCAGTTTGTTCTGAATTAAATCTGTAAGTTCTTTTACTAGTTCTGGATGTTGATCGGCAATATTTTTTGTCTCCTGTTCTGGTTTGGAATGATTATATAATTCCACATAACCATCATTATGAACAATAAGGCGGTGTGTGTTTGTCCTAATGGTTTGCGCGTTTGGCGTATAAGAAACGGCAGTTTTATCAACCTGTTCAGGCCCATGGATTATTCTTTTTAATGAAGTCCCTTCTACAAATTCAGGGATTTCAATTCCTGTTAAATCACATAGCGTGGGAAAAATATCCAAAGTTTCTACAATGCTTGATATGTTTTGATTTTTTTTCTCATTTGTTGGGTCATAAATAATTAAGGGGGAATGCAACGATTCTTCAAAAAGGCTGTGTTTACCCCAAATGGCGTGCTCCCCTAAATGCCATCCATGATCTCCCCAAAGTACAACTATAGTGTTTTTGTGCGCACCAGATTGCTTGAGTGCTTTAAGAATTTTGCCCACTTGATCATCTGCATAAGAAACACAAGCCGCATAGTGCCTGCGTACCTCTTCTGCAAAAATAGGGTCTGTATTAGGATCTTTTCCCCAACGATCATATTTCATAAACTCACCCGATTGATGCCAGGTCGTTTGTCTTTCTGGTTTTTCAGGGTGGGGTATTGGAGGTAAAGTAACATCCTTATATAAATCGTAGTAAGATTTTGGCGCACCAAAAGGTAAATGCGGTTTAATGATTCCCACTGCAAGAAAAAATGGGTTATCATTATAGTTGGTTAATTCTTTTAGCTGATTCAAGGTTTCATTAACGGTTAAGTCATCAGGATATTTAACATCATTTCCTTCAGCAGATTGAAAAATAGCCATTTGCTCAGCTTTATTTCTTATTTCTCCGTTCGCCAATCCATGCATGGCACCTCGTGGATGCAACCAATTCCCAACGGGCATTAAGTGCCTGTCCCAAGCATTGGGCATTTCTATAATGGTACTATCATTCCAATCACGACCACCTCTTCCGCCAGGGTGATGAGATACCTTACCAATGGAAACTGTTGTATAACCATGTTTTTTGAACCACTCAGGCATACTTGGGTAGGTCTTAACAGTACTGTCCTGTAACCACTGTGCTCTTTGAAATAAAGCATCATTGGTTGCGGGGCCATACTGTCCCGTTAATAGTGTATAACGTGAAGGGCCACAACTTGGGGCGTTGACATAATGTTTTTGAAAGGAAATACCTTTTTGAGCCAGTTCGTCTATATTAGGGGATATGATATGATTTGCTGCAAATGAATTCAGTTCTGGCCGCAAGTCATCAACACAAATAAGTAAAATATTTGGCTTTATATTATTTGGAGCGTTATGACAGCTATTTAAACTGAAAATCAACACACCTATTGAGAAAAATAATTTTGAGTTCATGCACAAGTAATTTTTAAGGTTGAATAGTTTATCGATGAACATTCAGGCATTTAGTCAAGTTTATTTTTTCTTGAACAAATAAGGTCCTCCTTTAATCCCTTTTTTTATAGCTCCCGTATTTTCAAGGATATCCATCTGAAGAATCTTTTTTCTAAAGTTTCTTCGATCCAACTCTTCCTCTAAAATGGATTCATAAAGTGTTTGTAGTTCATTAAGTGTAAACTTTTCCGGTAGTAGCTCACCAAAAATTAAATTGTTTTTCAGGTTTTGTTTGAGAAGGGTATGCGAATCCTTTATTATTTCCAAATGATCAAAACCAATATTATCTGGTAAATTGTCCAGCCCAAACCATTTAATTTCGGTAACATTCATTTTTTGTTCCATAGGGTGGTTCTCAGGTTGAATAAGCGCATAAAACGATATGGTCACCACACGCTTTAATGGATGCCGATTTAGGTTTGTATATGCTTTAACCTGTGACATATGGACATGTTCTAATCCTATAAGGCATTTTAAAACTTTATTGGCGCATTGTTCAATAGTTTCATCAGCTTCCATAATACCTCCCGGAATTAACCAACAGTTTTTAAAAGGGCCAACAGTACGATTAACAAGTAAAACTTTTAAATGTCCGTCCTGAAAACCAAATAAACAGATGTCGGCTGTAATACTGGCTTCATACGATACAAGTTGAACCTGAATATTCTCCAAACTTTTATCTTTAAAGCTTCTCATACAAAATTTATCGTGAATAGTTGCCAAAATTAAAAAAAATAATACATTTGTAATCGTGTATAAAATACACAGAATAAAATTAACCTTTTTTTTGACAAAATAAAGACTTATGGGTAAAGTAATTGTATTAACAGGAGCAGGAGGTGTTTTATGTAGTACATTGGCCATAGCATTGGCTAAGCAGGGGCATAAAATTGCTGTTTTAGATTTACGTAAGGAGGCGGCAGATGTGGTTGCAGATCAAATTAATATATCTGGCGGAACCGCCATAGGTGTTAAAGCGAATGTGCTGGAAAAAGACTCGTTGATTCAGGCTAAAAATGAAGTAAATAAAGTATTTGGGAGTTGTGATATCTTAATAAATGGAGCAGGGGGTAACCATCCTTTGGGAACAACTTCTAATCCGTTTTTAACGGAAGAAGACTTAAATAATACTGTTGAAGGCTTTAAAACATTTTTCGATCTTGATCCAGAAGGGATTCAATTTGTGTTTAATTTGAATTTTATTGGAACGCTGTTACCGACCCAAATTTTTGCAAAAGATATGGTAGGGAAAAAGGGATGTAGTATTCTAAATATTTCCTCTATGAATGCCTTTACCCCATTAACCAAAATACCGGCATATAGTGGGGCCAAGGCGGCAGTTTCAAATTTTACCCAATGGTTGGCGGTGCATTTTTCAAAAGTAGGTATTCGGGTCAACGCATTGGCTCCAGGGTTTTTCTTAACGGAACAAAACAGAACGTTGCTGACAAATGAAGATGGAAGCTTGACCCAAAGAGGGCAGCAAATTATTGACCAGACTCCCATGGGCCGCTATGGGAAACCTGAGGATTTAATAAGTTCAACTTTATATCTATGTGATGAAGCCTCTTCTTTTGTGACAGGAGTTGTCCTTCCCATAGATGGTGGATTTGCTGCATACAGCGGTGTTTAATAAATAAAAAAATATTATGGAACAGACTTGGAGATGGTACGGCCCCAATGATCCCGTGAGTTTAATGGATGTAAAACAAGCTGGTGCTACAGGTGTCGTTTCGGCATTACATCATATACCAAATGGTGAGGTTTGGACGGTTGGAGAAATTCAAAAAAGAAAGCAAACCATTGAAGAAGCGGGACTAAGATGGAGCGTTGTAGAAAGCATTCCGGTCCATGAGAACATAAAGACACGCTCTGGCAATTTCGAAGTTTACATACAAGCTTATAAACAGAGTATCGAAAATTTGGCCAAATGCGGGGTTAACATTGTTTGTTACAATTTTATGCCTGTGTTGGACTGGACACGTACCGATTTGGCTTTTGAGGTTGAAGACGGCTCAAAGGCCTTGCGGTTTGATACGGTTGCCTTTGCAGCATTTGAACTCTATCTATTAAAGCGCCCAGGAGCGGATAGTTTATATGCTGAAGACCAAAAAAAGAAAGCTAAGGCTTATTTGGAGAGTTTATCCAATTCGGACAAGGAGCAACTAATTAATAATATTATAGCGGGACTTCCGGGTGCAGAAGAAGGCTATACCTTAGATCAATTTCAAAATGTTTTGGATACCTACAAAAATATTGATGCCCAAACATTAAGAGATAATTTAGTTGCCTTCTTAAAGGAAATTATTCCTGTGGCTTCAAAACATGGCGTTTTAATGTGCATTCATCCAGATGATCCACCATATCCAATTTTAGGATTGCCTAGGGTGGTGAGTACCGAAGGTGATTATGCTTATTTATTTGATAAGGTGCCCGATAGGGCCAACGGCATTACTTATTGTACGGGTTCGCTTGGTGTTAGGGAAGATAATGATTTGCCAAAGATATTTCAACGTTTTTCAGATCGCGTTCATTTTGTGCATTTAAGAAGTACGAAGCGGGATGAAGAGGGTAATTTCTATGAAGCCAATCATTTGGAAGGCGATGTTGATATGTATGCGGTGATGAAAGAAATTCTAAAAGAAGAAAGAAGAAGAAAAAGCGAAAATTATCAAGATGCTTTAATTCCTATAAGACCAGATCATGGACATCAAATGTTGGACGATTTAAATAAAAAGACCAACCCAGGCTACTCAGGTATTGGTAGACTTAGAGGGCTCGCCGAATTAAGAGGACTTGAATATGGGATTTCAAGGAGTCTATGAATTTTAAGAATAATGATTTTATAAGATGTTAATTAACGATAATTTTTTACTAGAAAACAAATACTCAGAAGAGTTATACCATGACTATAGCAAGAATCTTCCTATTATAGACTATCATAATCACTTATCGCCACGGCATATGGCTGAGAATAAAATTTTTGGAAATATTACCAATGTTTGGATTAATGGTGACCATTATAAATGGCGTGCTATGCGAACTTTAGGTATAAATGAAAAGTTTATAACAGGAAATGCTTCAGACAAGGATAAATTTTTAAATTGGGCCAAAACGGTACCTTACACAATGCGCAACCCATTGTATCATTGGACACATTTGGAACTGGCAAGGTATTTTGATGTTTATGATCTTCTTAATGAGAAGTCTGCTGAAAGTATTTGGGAAATCACCCAAGAAAAACTAAGTTCAAATGAATACAGTTGCAGGCAATTGCTTAAAAAAGTAAATGCTGAAGTGATTTGTACTACTGAAGATCCTACAGATGATTTACAATACCATCAACAACTTGCAGAAAGTGATTTAAGTATAAAAATAAGCACAGCTTTTAGACCAGATAAGGCTATCCTAATTTCTGCTGAAAACTACAAAGGTTATTTGGAAGCATTGGGAGAAGTTTCGGGAGTAGAGATTAATTCGTTTTCAAGTTTATGTGAAGCCTTAAGAAACAGAATCCAGTTTTTCCATGACAATGGCTGTAGGTTGAGCGACCATGGTTTGAATCAAATTTATTTTGAAAGTTACACCGAGAACGAAACAAATGTTATATTTAAAAAACACCTTTCAGGTGGAATATTGTCAAACAATGAAGTACTAAAATTTCAAAGCGCTGTATTGGTATACCTGAGCGAAACTTACCATGAGTTTGGCTGGGTTCAGCAGTTTCATTTGGGAGCGTTAAGAAATAATAATGCTCGTATGCATCGTATTTTAGGACCTGATACTGGTTGGGATTCGATAGGAGATTATCCACAGGCTGAAAAGCTATCAGCATTTTTAAATGCCCTCGACACAAAGGATAAGCTAACCAAAACCATACTCTATAACTTAAATCCGGCTGACAATGAAGTTATGGCCACTATGATTGGTAACTTTAATGATGGTAGCATAAAAGGAAAAGTGCAGTGGGGCTCTGGATGGTGGTTTTTAGATCAAAAGGATGGTATGACAAAACAATTAAATACACTCTCGAATATGGGACTTATTAGTTGTTTTATAGGAATGTTGACTGACTCCAGAAGTTTCTTGTCATTTCCTAGGCATGAATATTTTAGGCGCTTACTTTGTAATCTTTTGGGAGATGAAATTCAAAGGGGCGAGTTACCAAAAGAAGAAATACAATGGATAGGAAAAATAGTCCAAGATATTAGTTATTACAATGCAAAAGCATATTTTAATTTTTAACATATAACAAACTAAAACAAATGTGTAAAGTAGTCACATTTGGAGAAATAATGTTACGATTGGCTCCAGAAGGTTTTTTAAGGTTTTCACAGGCCAATAGTTTTGATGTAGTGTATGGCGGAGGCGAGTCGAACGTGGCCGTATCCTTGGCGAATTATGGTGTTTCGGTAGATTTTGTAACGCGCCTACCTAAAAATGATATTGGTGAATGTGCCATGATGGAGATGCGCAAGCGAGGTGTTGGCGTAGATAAGATCATTTGGGGTGGTGACCGTTTGGGGATCTACTTTTTGGAAACGGGTGCCGTAAGTAGGGGCAGTAAGGTGGTCTATGATAGGGCGCATTCAGCAATGTCCGAGATCAAGGCAGGGATGATAGACTGGAACACAGTCTTTGAAGGTGTCGAGTGGTTTCATTGGACGGGCATAACCCCGGCCATTTCACAAGGTGCCGCCGATGCCTGCTTGGAAGCCTTAAAAGTGGCCAGTGCTAAAGGGATTACTATTTCAACCGACCTGAACTATAGGGCCAAATTATGGAAGTACTGCGATGCTGCCCATAGGGAAAAGATAATGGCCGAGCTCACCTCATACTGTGATGTTGTTTTAGGAAATGAAGAGGATGCCGAAATGCATTTTGGCATCAAACCAGAGGGCATCAGTGTACAGACCGAAGGGCATAATGTTAAGGCCGAAGCCTTTCTGTCGGTTTGCCAACAGATGATGGAAAAATTCCCCAAGGCCAAAAAAGTAATTACTACCTTAAGGGGCTCAATTTCGGCGTCGCACAATACCTGGGCTGGCGTATTATATGACGGAAAAACATTATTTGAAACCCGTCAGTACCAGATTACCGATATTGTAGATCGGGTAGGCGGAGGTGATTCGTTTATGGGCGGATTGATTTACGGTTTGTTGAAATACCCTGAAGACGACCAAAATGCACTGGATTTTGCCGTAGCAGCATCTTGCCTAAAGCATACCATAAAAGGCGATGCCAATTTGGTAACGGTGGCCGAAGTGGAAAAACTCATGGGCGGTGATGCCTCGGGGCGTGTCGCTAGATAGTAATAAACATTCAACCAATAAACGCATAGATATAAAGGATGGCACAATATACAAGATTGGAAGTGGCACAGGCAATGAAGGATACGGGAATAGTTCCTCTGTTCTTTCATAATGATATAGAGCTTAGTAAGAACATATTAAAGGCCTGTTACGATGGTGGGGCACGGTTACTTGAGTTTACGGCTCGGGGAGATTTTGCCCATGAAGTGTTTGGGGAATTGACCAAATATGCCATAAAGGAACTCCCGGGAATGATCATGGGCGTGGGCTCGGTTACCGATGCAGCGCAAGCGAGCCTTTATATGGCACTTGGGGCGAACTTTGTCGTTACTCCCGTTCTACGGGAAGATATCGCCATTGCCTGTAACCGAAGAAAGGTACTGTGGTCACCGGGCTGTGGCACATTAACAGAGATAGCAAGGGCCGAAGAGTTGGGCTGTGAAATTGTTAAACTGTTTCCAGGCGATATTTATGGGCCGCAATTCGTTAAGGGCATTAAGGGGCCTCAACCATGGACGAGCATTATGCCAACTGGGGGTGTGTCCCCGACAGAGGAAAACCTAAAAGGCTGGTTTAATGCAGGAGTGACCTGTGTGGGGATGGGATCACAATTGATTTCAAAGGACATAATTGCTGCTAAGGATTATAATAAGCTTCGGCAGGATGTTAAAAACGCATTGGCTTTAATTAAGAAAGTTAGAGGTTAACAAATTAACGACGGATAAATGAATAAGCTTTCTTTAATCATACTGGGTTTCATAACGTTTTTAATGAACACTTCGTGCGAAACACAGCAACATAAAAAAACGATTAAGTTGGCACATGGTTTGGACGTTGGCCATCCCGTACATAAGGCCATGGTTCTTTTGGGCGAGGAATTGGAAAAGGAATCGCAAGGGAAACTGGCTATTGAAATTTACCCTAGTCAACAATTAGGATCGGAACGACAGTGTTTGGAATTGTTGCAAATAGGCAGTTTGGATATGACTAAGGTATCTGCTGCTGTAATGGAAAATTTTTCGCCGAACATGAAAGTTTTCGGTTTACCATTTTTGTTTAAGGATCGTGATCATACCTTTAATGTGTTGGATGGCAAAATTGGCAAGGAGTTATTGGATGGTGGGCAGAAATATTGGCTAAAAGGATTGGGCTATTACGATTCTGGTAGTAGAAGTTTTTATACTAAAGAAAAACCAGTGGTAACTCCAAAAGATTTAGAGGGACTTAAGATTAGGGTTATGGAAAGTGTTACTGCAATGAATATGGTCAGTAAACTTGGAGGTTCTCCAACACCAATATCATGGGGGGAACTATATACTTCTTTACAACAGGGGGTTGTTGATGGAGCAGAAAACAACCCGCCTAGTTTTTATTTGTCTAGACACTATGAGGTGTGTAAATACTATTCTTTAGATGAACATACCACTATCCCCGATGTTTTATTGATTAGTTTGCATGCATGGAAATCGTTATCTGATGAAGAAAAAGTATGGTTACAAAAAGCAGTCGATAAATCTGTGTTTTACCAAAGAAAATTGTGGGCAGCATCTGAAGAGGAAGCCTTATTAGCTGTGCAGAAGGAAGGGGTAGAGGTGATAAGGCCAGATAAAACCACATTTAAGGAAAAGGTTAATTCAATGTACGAGACTTATCATGGAGATCAAGATGTATATAGGCTCATCAATGCTATTCAAAATACCGAATAATTATGCCATTAAGACAAAAAATAGATAAGGTATTGGGCGCTGTACTTGTTGTTATCATGACTGTGATGGTCATAAATGTTCTATGGCAGGTATTTACGCGATTTATTTTAGAAGACCCAAGCTCATTTACAGATGAATTGGCTAGATATCTAATGATTTGGGTAGGCGTATTGGGAGCAGCATATATTTCAGGAAGACGGATGCACGTTGCTATAGACCTGTTGCCAACCAGATTAAAAAAAGAAGGGCAGGTAAGACTCAAGAGGATAGCGAATAGCATTATTATACTGTTTTGTTTTTTTGCACTGGTTATAGGTGGGTTAAGGTTAGTCTATATCACATTTATATTGGAGCAATATTCTCCAGCCTTACAAATTCCATTAGCCTTGGTTTATCTTGTTATCCCAATAAGCGGGATTCTCATTATTTTTTATAAAGTTTCAGATATTTTAAGCAAACAACTCTAATGGAATATTTACCGGTACTCGTTTTAATAATTAGTTTTATAGGTTTATTGGCTATAGGGGTTCCAGTAGCCTGGAGCATAGCCACATCATCATTGCTTACTATGATGGTAAGCATTTCAATGGTTCCAGCTTTAACAACCATATCCCAAAGAATCGCAACCGGATTGGATAGTTTTGCATTATTGGCCATACCGTTTTTTATTCTTTCCGGACAACTTATGAATAAGGGGGGAATAGCTTACCGTCTTATTGATTTTGCCAAAACCCTTGTAGGGGCACTTCCGGGAGGTTTGGCACTTATCAATATCATAGCAGCGATGCTTATGGGAGCCATCGCTGGCTCTGCCATGGCTTCGGCTTCGGCAATGGGTAGTATTTTAGGACCAGAAATGGAAAAGGAAGGATACTCCAGAGAATTTGGTGCTGCGGTTAATATTACATCATCAACAACAGGCTTAATCATTCCGCCAAGTAATGTGTTGATTATATATTCATTGGCCAGTGGCGGTGTTTCCATTGCTGCCTTGTTTTTAGCGGGCTATATACCTGGAATACTTACGGGATTATTTTTAATGGTCGTGGCTTATTTATGGGCTAAAAGGAAGAATTACAAAGTAGGGAAAAGAAGCTCTATTAAAGCGGTTATAAAAACCTTTATTAGGGCATTTCCTAGTTTGATGCTTTTGGTTGTCGTCATGGGCGGAATCGTAGTTGGGGTATTCACCGCAACCGAAGCTTCTGCCGTAGCAGTTTTATATACGTTACTGCTAGGGTTTTGGTATAAGGAAATTAAAATTAAAGATCTGCCACAAATATTTTTAGATTCCTGCGGAACAACGGCAATTGTTATGCTTTTAATCGGAGCTTCAATGAGTATGTCATGGGTCATGTCTTATGAAAATATTCCTCAGGATATTAGTAGTCTATTATTAGGGATTAGTAATAACCCTATAATTATATTGCTTATCATAAATCTACTTTTATTATTTGTAGGCATCTTTATGGACATGACTCCAGCTGTTCTTATTTTTACACCCATATTCTTGCCAATAATAACCAAGTTGGGTATGGACCCGGTACAATTTGGAATTATGATGGTCTTAAACCTGTGTGTTGGCTTGTGTACACCTCCTGTGGGATCGGTCCTCTTTGTTGGTGTTGGCGTGGCCAATACAACTATTGAAAAGGTGGTGAAGCCATTACTTCCATTATTTTTGACAATGATCGTTTCATTGTTATTAGTAACCTATGTTGCAGAACTTACACTTTGGTTGCCTCGAGTGTTTGGACTGTAAGGGGGTACAAAATTATTAACCTATTAAATATCACTAGCGTCCAAAAGTTTTAATTTTAAAGTAGCCTGAGAATCCCGTATTTTAGATTTGTGATAAAAAAATACGAATTATGGGACTCTTCA
>NZ_JAIOUU010000035.1:0-10627 GCF_019931125.1 Aestuariivivens sp. NBU2969 | reverse complement strand
GACACCATCTTCAATAATCTCATATGTAGAATGGTTGAGGCTAAAGCTATAAATCAATCAAAATTGGTAGGTAACTAAATGCTGACCTCTATAAAATTATTTAAAAGCATTAAGCCCTGTAATGTCCAGACCAGTAATTAACAAATGAATATCATGCGTACCTTCGTAAGTAATAACACTTTCTAGGTTCATAGAATGACGCATAATGCTATATTCACCAGTAATACCCATGCCGCCCAGCATTTGCCTAGCCTCACGGGCAATTTTAATGGCCATATCCACGTTGTTGCGCTTTGCCATAGATATTTGCGCCGAAGTGGCCCTGCCTTCATTGCGCAAAACGCCCAGTCGCCATGTTAGTAATTGTGCTTTGGTTATTTCGGTTATCATTTCAGCTAACTTTTTTTGCTGTAATTGGAATTGTGCAATGGGTTTACCAAATTGAATGCGTTCCTTACTATAACGCAATGCAGTGTCATAGCAATCCATTGCAGCTCCAATAGCCCCCCAGGCAATACCGTAACGTGCTGAGTCCAAACAGCCCAGTGGAGCACCCAGTCCCGATTTATTAGGTAATAGATTTTCCTTTGGGACTTTTACATTATCAAAGATAAGTTCTCCCGTAGCCGATGCGCGTAAGGACCATTTGTTATGTGTTTCGGGGGTTGAAAAGCCTTCCATGCCACGTTCTACAATAAGTCCGTGAATACGACCTTCTTCACTTTTAGCCCAAACTACAGCCACTTGTGCAAAAGGGGCATTACTAATCCACATTTTGGCACCATTTAATAAATAATGGTCTCCCTTATCTTTAAAATGTGTTACCATGCCTCCAGGGTTACTTCCATAGTCAGGTTCTGTAAGCCCAAAACAACCTATCCATTCACCACTAGCTAATTTGGGCAAGTATTTTTCACGTTGTTCTTCATTGCCATATTTCCAAATGGGATACATGACCAAGGACGATTGGACCGATGCTGTGGAACGCACGCCGGAGTCGCCGCGCTCTATTTCCTGCATGATCAACCCATAAGAAATTTGATCTAATCCAGCTCCACCATATTTCATGGGGATATAAGGGCCAAAAGCCCCTATTTCTGCTAATCCATTTATAATTTGTGTAGGGAATTCTGCTTTTTGCGCATACTCTTCAATAATAGGAGATACTTCACGCTTTACCCATTCCCGGGCAGCATCTCTAACCAACTTGTGTTCATCTGTTAATAAATCGTCTAAATTATAGTAATCGGGAGCTTCAAATAGGTCTGGTTTCATTCTATTTCCTTTATCTAAAATGCGTATTTCTTAAAACTAACACATAAATTTTATTAAATTCACAATAGTATTCAAATTTAATTAAAGCAAGTTAAACAGTGGTAAAAAAAAGTGTTATTATTAGGCGATTTCGAGTATTTTTAGAATCAAAGAGTTCTATTTATTGCAAAATCATTTTATAATTTAAAAATTAAATAGTTTTTGAAAACGATTTTTTTTAAATCCATAGGTTTTTGTTGGGTATTAGTTTTCATTTTTATCACTTCTTGTAAGGAAGATAAAATTGATTTCAATGCTCAGGTACGACCCATACTCAATAAGAATTGCATAAGTTGCCATGGTGGGGTTAAGCAGTCTGGAGGATTTGGTTTGGTCTTTAGGGAAAATGCTTTGGCTAAAACCATTAATGGTCATAGAGGTGTTGTTCCTGGCCATCCGGAAAAGAGTGAAATGATTTCTCGAATTACTCACAAAGACCCTGCAATGCGTATGCCCCTTGAAAGAGAACCGTTAAGTAAAGGGGAAATAGAAATACTAACCAAGTGGATTGAACAAGGGGCAGAATGGCAAGAGCATTGGGCTTATTTAAAACCACAAAAAGTGGAAGTAGCTATAGATGATTTGGGCTGGGGTGTTAATGAAATTGACTATTTTGTATTCAGCAAAATAAAAGCACATAACTTATCCCCAAGTAATCGAGCTGAAGCACCTGATTTAGTACGTCGACTTTACTTAGACTTATTAGGAGTGCCTCCAACAACCGAGCAAGCTAATGAGTTTATTAATAATCCTTCTGATGAAGCTTACGAAAGCTTGGTAGATACACTTTTGCAATCTCCTAAATATGGAGAACATTGGTCGAGTATGTGGTTAGATTTGGCTAGATATGCCGATTCTAAAGGTTACGAAGCTGATAGAGCAAGAGAAATTTGGCAATATCGAGACTGGGTTATAAAGGCTTTTAATAAAGATATGCCTTTCGATCAGTTCACAATCGATCAATTGGCAGGAGATTTATTGCCTAATCCAACAAAGGATCAATATATAGCCACTGCATTTCATAGAAACACATTGAATAATGGAGAAGGAGGAACCGATAATGAAGAGTATAGAATATCATCGGTAATAGACCGTGTAAATACCACATGGGAAGTGTGGCAATCTACAACCATGAGTTGTGTACAATGTCACTCTCACCCATATGACCCCATAAAACATAAAGAATATTATACTTCTTTTGCCTTTTTTAATAATACAACAGACTGGGATGTGCCAACGGAACACCCAATATATAGAGAGTATGACAGCATTAATGAGGCTGAACTTGAAGATGTGAAACAGTGGATAACTAAGGTTTCATCAATAACAGAAGTCAATAAGTGGGAGGCATTTATTCGTATTCAAGAACCTAAATTGCGTCCAGAGGATTTTGATGAAGCATTTAAAACAGTACATTACAATAGAGCTGGACAGGATTATATGGAAGTTAATAATGGGGCTTATGTAAAACTTGGAAGTGTAGATTTAAGTAATATCGATCGAGTTTATATAAATTACAGTCAACATACTAAAGTTAAAGGAAGATTATTGATAACAAAAGATAGTATCAATGGAGAGGTTATTGGTGAAGCTATATTGAACAAGTCTAATGGTTTTGAAAATCTCCCTATTAAGCTTACTAGTGGGGTTAAAACAGCTGATTTATATTTTCAATTTAGCAGCAAAGCAGAAAATTATTCATTCGCTTTAGATGGTTTTTTGTTAGTGAATAAATTACCTGCAAATGATGAGGCATCAAATGTAATTTATGGTAAAATAGACGCTTTGTTAAATGCTGGTTTTATACGATCAACACCAATTATGATTGAGAAACCTAAAGACTTTGGTAGACAAACCCAAGTTTTTGATCGTGGAAACTGGTTGGTGTTGGGAGATACAGTTCAGGCGGGTATTCCAAAGCTATTTAATGTAAACAATAGGTTGTTTAAGAACCGTTTGGATCTTGCAGAATGGTTAGTAAGTGACGATAATTATCTAACCGGAAGAGTGATTGTTAATCGGTTTTGGGCCAAACTATTTGGAAGAGGTATTGTGTTGACTTCAGAAGATTTTGGAACTCTTGGAGAGAAACCAACTCATCCCGAATTATTGGACTGGTTGGCACTTAAATTTTCTAATGATTGGCAATGGAGCATGAAGACATTAATTCGTAATATAGTGCTTTCGGAAACTTATAAACAAAGTGCTGTGATTAGTGAAGAAGCTAAGCAAAAAGATCCACAAAACCAATGGTTGGCTAGAAGTCCACGGGTTAGATTGTCAGCCGAGCAAATTAGAGATCAGGCATTAGCCGTATCAGGATTGTTAAGTGATAAAATGTATGGGCCGAGTGTCATGCCGTACCAACCAGAGGGTGTTTGGACAGTTGTTTATAGTGATGATATTTGGAAAACAAGTCCAAAAGAAGATGCTTATCGGCGAGGGTTATATACTTACTTAAGGAGATCGAGTCCTTATCCTTCATTTATAAGTTTTGATTCATCCGAAAGGGAAACCTGTTTGTCCAGAAGAATTAATACCAATACCCCTATACAAGCATTGGTAACTTTAAACGATCCAGTTTATTTTGAAGCGGCCATAAAATTAGCAGAGCAAATTATTGCTATAGAAGGAGATGGTAAGCTTAAAGTTGAAACTGCTTATAAGAAGGTAATGGGAAAAAGAATAAGCCCGGAAAAGTCTGAAATACTGGTAAAACTATTTGAAGACACTAACGCTTATTACAAAATCCATAGCGACGAAGCCAGGCAGTTAGTGAATTCTGATGATTTAGAATTGGCCTCACTAACTGTGATAATGAATGTTTTAATGAACATGGATGAATTTATTGTAAAAAGTTAAAGGTTACTCTATGGATTTATACAATGAAGCACGAAAGAAAAACTTAGAGTTTACCACACGGAGGCATTTCCTTAAAAAGTGTGGTACGGGATTAGGGGGTATTGCATTGGCATCACTAATGGGGCCGCAATATGTCTTTGGGAGTAATGGAATAGCAAAAAGTTTAGACCCTGTAGGCGTTCCACATTTTTTGCCTATGGCCAAACGGGTCATCTATTTACACATGGCCGGTGCCCCTTCACAGTTAGAGTTGTTCGACTATAAGCCTGCTTTACAAAAGCTTCACGGATTGGATTGTCCAGAATCACTTTTGAAAGGTAAACGTTTTGCGTTTATACAGGGAGTTCCCAAAATGTTAGGGCCTCAATTCGATTTCAAACAGTATGGACAGTCTGGAACTTTTATATCGGATGCTTTACCACATTTTAGTGAAATAGTTGACGATGTGGCTATTGTAAAATCAATGCATACGGATGAGTTTAACCATGCTCCAGCACAACTTTTATTACAAACAGGAAGCGCTAGGTCTGGAAGGCCTAGTATGGGTGCTTGGGTAACTTATGGTTTGGGATCGGAAAATGAAAATTTACCTGGGTACATGGTATTGGTTTCTGGAGGAAAAAATCCGAGTGCAGGTAAGAACGCTTGGGGCAGTGGATTTTTACCATCGGAATATCAAGGTGTTCAATGTCGAAATTCAGGTGACCCCATTCTCTATGTGTCCAATCCCAATGGCATGAGTCGGGATATTCGAAAAAAATCATTACAGGCGATAAACGAAATTAATAAAAGTCAATATAAGGAGTTTAATGATGATGAAACGCTCTCCCGTATTGCACAATATGAAATGGCTTTTAAAATGCAGGTATCTGTGCCCGAGGTTATGGATATTTCCAAGGAGCCTGAATATATACGTGAAATGTACGGAGTAAAACAAAGTGAAGCATCATTTGCAAATAATTGTTTGTTAGCAAGACGTTTGGTTGAACAGGGCGTTCGCTTTGTTCAGTTATATCACTGGGGATGGGATATGCACGGTGATAGTAAAGCAACGTCTTTAAATGAAGGGCTGAAATCGAAATGTGAAGAGGTAGACCAGCCAATGACAGCCCTAATAAAAGATTTAAAACAGCGAGGACTTTTAGACGACACCTTAGTGATATGGGGTGGAGAGTTTGGTAGAACCCCAATGCGTGAGAACAGAGGTGGGCGTGTTATGCCTTATTATGGAAGGGACCATCATACTGAAGCTTATAGTATTTGGATGGCAGGTGGTGGAATCAAAGGTGGTATTTCTTATGGGGAAACTGATGAAATAGGATATTATGGAATAAAAGATAGAGTTCATATTCATGATTTGCAGGCCACCATATTAAATCAGTTGGGAATAAACCATGAAAAGTTTACTTATAATTTTCAGGGTAGGGACTTTAGGCTTACCGATGTGCATGGTCGAGTAATTAAAGATTTACTTTTATAAAGCTACAGATGAAGCAAACTAGACGTCAGTTTTTAACAACAGCCAGTGCAGCAGGAGCGGGATTGGTTTTAAGCAGTATGGATATACCAAAATATACATCTCGAAAAAAAGAATTTTCACTTAAAATTTATGCAACCCGATGGGGTTTTAAAGGCTCTATGGATGCGTTTTGTAAAGAAGCCAAAAAAGAAGGTTACGATGGTATTGAGGATTGGTTTCCCAATAATGAAGCAGACGAACAGGTACTATATGAGGCTTTAGAGAAATACGACTTAAAATTTGGAGCCTTGACTGGGAGTAATGGAGGCAGTTTTATGGCTCATAAAGAAAGTTATAAAGCTAATTTAAGTAAGGTAATTTCCAGAAAACCAGATTTTATAAATTGTCACGCAGGGAAGGACTTTTTTACTTTTGAAGAAAGTAAGGAGCTAATAGAATTTGCAATTAATGAATCAAAGCGTTGGGGAGTACCTGTATATCAAGAAACACATCGTGGGCGTATACTATTTGCCCCTCATATATGTGAGCGTTTTATAGATGCCATCAAAGAACTTAAATTAACCCTGGATATTTCACATTGGTGTGTTGTGGCAGAAAGCTTATTAGAAAACCAAAAAGAAACTGTTGAAAAGGCATTGAAACGTACTTGTCATATTCATTCACGAATTGGACATGAGGAAGGGCCTCAAGTAAGTGAACCAAGAGCACCAGAATGGCAAAGAGCAGTTAATGCACATTATGTTTGGTGGGATAAGGTAGTGAATTATAAAAAAGAAGCCGGGGAACCATTAACAATGACTACAGAGTTCGGACCCACCAATTATATGTGGTCTATGCCATATACGCAACAACCATTAGCAAACCAATGGGCTATTAATGTGCATATGATGCATGAATGGCGTAAAAGATATTTGTAATAGCTATATTATAGTAATTCAATATGATACTTTTATTAGAGACAAATATCTATCAGTTTTTTGGCAGATTTCATACCATGCTTGTACATTTACCTATTGGGTTTGTTGTGTTAGCTATATGTTTTGAACTCATCTCATTAAAGAAAAAAATAGATTTCAATTTAACCATTAGCTATGCGTTTCTATTAGGGGCTTTATCGGGAATTTTGTCCGTTATTTTAGGTTTGATGTTAGCTTCGGAAGGGGGGTACAATGAGTCTACTTTAAATATTCATAAATGGACAGGTATATCCCTGACCTTAGTTGCTTTTGTCTTGTTTTATGTAAAAAGAAAACAAGCTTCGGTATTATGGGCCAAAAAGAGTTACCCTGTATTGGTGGTTCTTATTATGGGTTTGCTTTTTGTAGCTGGGCATAATGGGGGTAATCTTACACATGGAGCAGATTACCTGTTTGAACATGCTCCCAATGCTGTTAGAACGTTTGTGGGCATGAAACCCGTTAGAGAACGGGTAACAGATTTAGAGGAAGCCTTAGTTTATGAAGATGTGATCCATCCTATTTTCGAATCAAAGTGTAATGTGTGCCATAACAGTGACAAAGCCAAAGGAGAATTGTTGTTAAACGATGCTGAAGGGATAATGAAAGGTGGAGAAAATGGTGCGGTGATTGTTCCAGGAGATGTCAAGGCAAGTGAACTCTTTAGGCGTATAACCTTAAACCCAACACATAAAGATTTTATGCCAACTGAAGGGCGGACACCACTTACAAACGACGAAACCATGTTGTTACAATGGTGGATTGAAGAAGGTGCCACTTTTGAAAAAAAAATTGTAGAACTTAACCTTACCGATCGAACTAAAGGTTATTTAAAGGAAGTAGGTATAGGTCTGGAGAAAACTTTTATAGAAAGTTTAGATTTGCAAAGGGTTCATGATACAATTATTGCATCAATAAAAGCCGAAGGATTTAAAATTAATACAGTAACAAACAATAGTACACTATTGGATGTTAGTTACTCTCCTTATGCCAAAACACCTCTTACGAGTAAAAAAATGGATATGCTTTTAAAGGCAAAAACTAATGTGGTTTGGTTAAATCTGTCAGGGATAGATCTAAGTAAAGAGGTAATCTCTAAAATTGGGGGATTTAAGCATCTTGTAGAGTTCAGGGCAAGTAATACAAATTTCTCTAATACAGATGTAAAGCAGTTGGAAAATTTAAGGTATTTAGAATACCTCAATCTTTATGGTAATCCAATAAGTGATGCGAGTATAGCGTCTTTCACTAAACTAACATCTCTTCAAAAACTGTATTTATGGAAAACGAATTTCTCAGATGAAGGGTTAAAAAGTATTAGGGCTAATCTTAAGGAAACCGAAATAGTTTCAGGGATTTAAAAAGTCTACATGTTCAAATAAAAATCTTTGGTAAGATTAATATAGTCTTGGGTATATTGGTGACGATCGGTTTCTATAATTAAAATATCCTTGTTAATTGATGCACTTTCATCAAACGAAAAGGCTATTAAACTGCGTTTAATTTCTGAATTAGGGTTGCCTTTAATATGGAGAAAATGTTTTGGGAATAATCCAGTTTTAGATGCCAGTTCAATAAAGTGGTTTTCCTCTTTAAAAGGAATAACTACTGAAAACAAACCATTTTCAGAAAGCAATTTAGAAACACCATCAATCAAGTGATCAAAGGGCATAGCATCTTGAAATCTTGCCGTATCCCTCTGTGTATTATTTGTTTTAAAATCTTCGGTATAAAATGGTGGGTTCGAAACAATAAGATCGTATTGATCGTCAATTTCATTAACGAATGCTTCCAAAGATGCATGGTAGCAAAACAATCTGTTGTTCCATGGTGACTGTTCAAAATTGTCGACACACTGTTCGAAAGCATTGTTGTCAATCTCAATAGCGTCTATTAATTGAGCATTGCTGCGTTGCGCCATCATTAAGGCAACAATGCCTGTTCCTGAACCTATATCTAAAATTGAGTAAGGTTGATGGTGTACTGGGCTCCATGCGCCTAATAGAACGCCATCGGTGCCCACTTTCATAGCGCATCGATCTTGGTAAACTGTGAATTTTTTAAAAACAAAAGGGTTGTTGGACATTCTACATTTTTAGATGCCAAAAGTATTAATTTATAGCGTGTATTATAAAGATTAGTATACATATCTTAAAATGTTGAAAAATATGTTATTAAACTATGTTAAAATTTATAATTTGCACATCTGTTTTAAGTTATATTTACGTAAATGGATTAAAAAAGTAAAAAATGAAGGTGAAGCAATCAGAAAAAGTTATTACTAAGATTAATAATTTATTGGAAATGAATTTCGAGATTGAAAAGATTTATTTAGATTCTGTTGAGATCGTTAACGATAAAAGATTGAAAACTTTTTTTAGAGAACGCGCTTTTGAAAGAAATGAATTTGGAAGAGGGTTGCGTAAACAAATTATTAAGCTTGGCGGTGAACCCAAAAATTTCGATAAGTTAAACCGATTAAGCAGCAGGTATTATATTTTATGGAAGAATATTAGACCCATGCTTAATGATAATAGAGAAACAGAACTATTAGATCAAGTATGTAGTATTAAGCAATGGAGTATTGATAACTATAATAGTTTGTTGCAGGAAATTAACCTGTCGTTGTCTTTGTGTAAATTATTGGTGGGTCAACGTGATGCGCTCCATGTTAACATGAATGCCATAAAAGCCAAAGAAGCATTAGTAGCTTAACTTACAAGTACAAGTCGATTAACCCTTCGGGGGTTTCAACCAAAATAGTTTTAGTTTCCCTATTAACTTCAAGAATGAATTCATCATTCATGGGGATTAAAATTTCCTTTCCGTTATTATCAATTTCAAAAAGAGATTGGGCTGTCGAGTCGTTAATGGATTTTATAACACCTACATTACCATAGTTTTTATCGTTTATGGTAAAGCCAATAACCTCATGAAAATAGAATTTATTACCTTGTAGTTTAGGTAGTAATTCTAAAGGTAAGTATAAGTCACTTTTCAGGATGGCGTCCGCATCAGCTTCAGAGTTAACATCTTCAAACTTTATGCGCAGTAATTCCGATTTATGTAATTGGGAATGTTCAATAAAAAAGGGAATCAGATTGTTGCGAAGGTCTAAAAAAATGGCGTCTAAGTGCTCATAAAGTTCGGGTTGGTCTGTGTCTAGTTTGGCCAATACTTCACCTTTAAAGCTG
The DNA here is from genome assembly GCF_019931125.1 of Aestuariivivens sp. NBU2969. Taxonomy (NCBI): domain Bacteria; kingdom Pseudomonadati; phylum Bacteroidota; class Flavobacteriia; order Flavobacteriales; family Flavobacteriaceae; genus Aestuariivivens; species Aestuariivivens sp. NBU2969. The sequence continues at coordinate 821 of NZ_JAIOUU010000035.1, read as the reverse complement.
TACTTCTTTACTATTTTACCTAGGTAGAAACAATCGTCTTTTTGCATGTCATTTTTGGGTATAAAAAACTCCGATAGTTCTATCGGAGTTTTAAAAGTATAAAAAAATAAATTTTTATTCCTCTTCGTTTGTAGCTTCAGTTTCAGCAGCAGGAGCTTCAACTTCTGCAACTTCCTCTTCAACAACTGGAGCAGCAGCGGCAATTCTAGCTTCGTTAACTGCTTTTTCGGCAGCAAGGGCTTCGGCCTTAGCTTTGGCATCAGCTTCCGATAAACCGTCAGCTTTAGCTTGTACTTTAGCAGCTTTTTCCTCTAACCAAGCATTAAATTTTGCTTCAGCTTGTTCTTCGGTTAAAGCACCTTTTTTAACACCTCCAGCTAAATGGTTCTTTAATAAAGCTCCTTTGTATGAAAGGATAGCTTTAGCGGTGTCTGTTGGTTGAGCACCATTCTGTAACCATTTTACAGCATCATCAACACTTAAGTCAATTGTTGCTGGGTTAGTGTTTGGATTGTAAGAGCCTAATTTCTCTAGGTACTTACCATCTCTTTTTGCTCGTGCATCTGCTGCAACGATCCAGTAAAAAGGTTTTCCTTTTTTACCGTGTCTTTGTAATCTAATCTTTACTGGCATAATAATTAATTAGTTGAGGTTCACGACCTCGGGTTATTAATAAGGGCGCAAAGATAGTGTATTTTTTTAATTTTTAGACTATTATTTTATCTTGAATCACTAGCGTCCAAAAGTTTTAATTTTAAAGTAGCCTGAGAATCCCGTATTTTAGATTTGTGATAAAAAAATACGAATTATGGGACTCTTCA
>NZ_JAIOUU010000034.1:0-11468 GCF_019931125.1 Aestuariivivens sp. NBU2969 | reverse complement strand
TGAAGAGTCCCATAATTCGTATTTTTTTATCACAAATCTAAAATACGGGATTCTCAGGCTACTTTAAAATTAAAACTTTTGGACGCTAGTGAAATTAAATTAAAGATGATGAGATATCTCATATTAATGTTATTGGCCTCACTTTTTGTGTCTTGTAAGACCAATACCAATATTGTATCCTTTAAGGGCACAGAAAGTAACGAGCCAGCTTCTACTTGGGAAGAAGCTATGGTAACAGGAAACGGTAATATGGGTGCTATGATGTACGGTAACCCTTTTAATGAAACCATCGTAGTGAACCATTGTGAAATGTTCTTAACTCTGGGTACCAAAGAATTTGTTAAACATGCTGCTCCTTTTATGCCAGAGATAAAGGAAAAAGCTCTGGAAGCTGGTGTAAACGGCCCAACTGTGGCACATCAAATGTTACTTGAAAAAACAGGGCAAAAAATTGATTGGACAGATCCTTTTCACCCCGCATTTATATTTCATATCAATAACACAGAACGAGCTTATAAAAACTATCAATTAACAGAAAACTTTGCAACTGGCGAATTAAAAGTTTCTTGGGATGACAATGAGGGCCATTGGGAAAGAAAATTGTTTATTTCTAGACCAGACGATGTCATTGTTATGGAAATATCGGGGCCTAAGGGTAAAGTGGGAGGTTCGTTTTCTATGGAATTAACCCATGAACTGATACAAACAGAAATGGCAGTAGCAAAAGGAGAAATAAAAACGCATGCTACCTATGTACATGGTAAAGGTGGATATGATAACGTGTTAAGAGTTATTCCAACTGGAGGGGAAATGATAAACGATTCATCATCTATAACGGTTTCACAAGCAGATAAAATTTTGGTTGTAATGCAAGTAGATAACTGGAAAACACCACTGCCCGAATCGCAAAGTGAGGTATGGGCCTACTCCCCTAAAAATCCAAAGTTTACAGGTGATTATTCCACTAATAAGCAAGAAGCTATTTTAAAGAAATTTGATGCTTTGGCTTCAGACTATGAAACTTTGCTTAAGCCTCATGCCCAAGTACATGGTGATTTGTTCCATAGAGTAAAACTAAACCTTAACGGAACCCAAACTGAAACAGTGTCCTCACAAATGCTATTACAGCAAGCGGCACAAAGCGGGCAATTGACTCCTGCTTTGGCAGAGAAAATGTATGATGCCTGTAGATATTTAATTATATGTAGTACAGGAAAGAACCCTCCCAATTTACAAGGCATTTGGACAGGTACATGGAAACCGGCATGGAGTGGAGATTATACCTTAGATTCTAACCTTCAATTGGAGGTTCAATCCATTATGAGTAGCAATATGCCCGAACTCATGGAAAACTATTTTACACTTATAGAATCTTGGCTGGTAGACAGTCGCTTGAACGCTGAAAAATTCTATGGCTGTAGAGGCATTGTATCTAATCCAAGAGCATCAAACACCAATCTTTTGTTGCATTGGGGCAGATGGCCAGGCGAACAATCCATTGGCACAATGGGATGGATGTTACACTTTTTTTATGATTACTACCAGTTTACTGGAGATTCAGTATTTCTGAAAGATAGGGTAGTGCCTTTATTAAAGGAGAATGCCTTGTTTTATGAAGATTTTTTAAAGGATACCGAAGATGAGAATGGTAAGTATCAATTTTTCATCTCCTATTCACCTGAGCAAGACCATTACTTGTATGCCAATTCAACCTTCGATATATCGGTAGCAAAAGCCGTTTTAACCTATTTGATAAAATCGTGCAAGCTTTTAAATATAGAGGAAGAAAACATCATAAAATGGCAAACGATGATAGATAAATTGCCCGATTATATGATTAATGCAAAAGGAGAACTTATGGAATGGGCTTCGGCAGGAACTCAAGAAGTTTACAATCAAAGGCATCATTCCCATTTATTGCCTCTATATCAATTTTGCGAATTCGATATGGAAACCAATCCTAAATTATGGAAGGCTTCAGCAAAAGCTTTAGATGGTAAAACAGAAAACTGGCTACACAACAGAGAAAATGCAGATAGCAACCATATAACCCATGGTATGATGAATCAAGCACAGGCAGCAGCACGTCTTGGAAAATCGGATGTTGTATTTGAAGTTCTTTCTAGACTTGCCACCGAACAATACATTTATCCCAGTTTTATGATGTCTTATTGGCCAAATAAAAAAGGCTATGGTTTTGATCCTATAGGAACCATACCAGATGTTATAAATAATGCCTTGGCATTTGCGTGGGAGGATATTATAGATATCATTCCGGCCTTACCAAAAGAATGGTCTAAAGGAGCTATCAATAATATATTATTAAGAGGGCAAGTTCAAATCGATGAACTGGCTTGGAATATGGAAATAGGCGAATTAAAATTGAAAATAACTTCCAAAATAGATAAAACGCTAACCATAAGACTTCCCGAAAAATATGAGGCAGGTAATATAGAGTGTAGTGAGGGAGAAGTGAAACATATTCAAGGCGAATATAATAATAAGTGGAAAATAGAATTATTTAAAAATAAGACAAAGGAACTTGTTTTTAGTCTCAAATAACTAAGAAGAATAATATTATGTTTGATACCAAAACAATAATGAAACCAGGAATAAAAACCATAAATTTTAAGATTGTATTAATAGCTGTGTTGTTAACATTTACAGGCGTAAAGGCACAACTTAAATTAGATTATGAAAATACTGAGGTTATAGGTATAAATAAGGAACCTGCGGTAGCGACCTTCTCAAGTTATACTTCCGAAGATAAAGCATTCTTGTTTAAAGCGCCTTCAACTGAAAGATCTTTAAATGGAACATGGAAGTTTAATTGGGTATCCTCGCCAGATAAAAGGCCTGTAGATTTTTATAAGCTGGATTTTGATGTGTCTCATTGGGAGAATATTGTTGTGCCTGGGAATTGGCAAATGCAGGGTTTTGGTCTACCTATTTATACCAACATTAAATACCCATTTAAAAAAGAACAACCACACGTCATGTTGGAGCCTCCTAAAGAATATACAAGCTACAAGTTGAGGAATCCTGTTGGAAGTTATAAAAGACACTTTACAATAGATGATAAATGGATGGACAAAACTGTTTATATAAAATTTGACGGGGTAAAGTCGGCTTTCTATCTGTGGATTAATGGTGAAAAAGTAGGTTACAGTCAAGGCAGTATGACCCCAGCCCAGTTTAATATAAGTAAGTATATAAAAGAGGGCGAAAATACCATCGCCGTTCAGGTGTATAGATGGTCGGACGGAAGCTATTTAGAAGACCAAGATATGTGGCGCCTTAGCGGTATTTTTAGGGATGTAACCCTTATGGCAAAGAATAAGGTTCACATTAGGGATTTTCATATAAATACAGATCTTGACGAAGAGTATAAAGACTCAGATTTGTCCATTAAGGTTAAAGTTCAAAACTTAGGGACTAAAACGGTAAAAAAACATAAGGTTAGAGCTATTGTTTATGATATTAATGGAGATGTTTTACAAAAAAGCAGCGAAGTACTTTTAGCAAATTTACCTAAAACTTTAGCAGGCACTGAGTCCGTTGTTGATTTAAGAATGAAAGTAATTTCCCCATTGTTATGGAGTGCAGAAACACCCAATTTATATACCTTGGTCTTACAACTTATCGATGCTAAAGAGAACATATTGGAATACATTCCATGGAAATTTGGATTTAAGGAAGTTGAGATTGATGGCAATTTATTTAAAATTAATGGTCAATTAGTAAAATTAAAAGGGGTCAACAGGCACGAACATCACCCAAGAACAGGACGGTATGTGGATGAAGAAACCATGCTGTTGGATATTAAATTAATGAAGCAGTGCAACATTAATTTTGTTCGTACAAGTCACTATCCTAATGCACCATTTTGGTATAAACTATGTGATGTCTATGGAATATATGTTATGGATGAATCCAATCAAGAATCTCATGGCTATAATATTGGAAATAAAGAATTGGGAGATAATCCTTTATGGGAAAAAGCACATGTAGATAGGGCGGTTTCTATGGTAGAGAGAGATAAGAACCATGCTTCTGTAATTATTTGGTCCTTAGGTAATGAAGGAGGTGCTGGCCAAAATATGATGGCCATGGCCAAAAGTATGAAGAACATTATTCCTAAAGCAGTGGTGTATTGCGATAGTGATTTAAGTGTTTCTGATATGTTGGACAAAGGCTATTTATCACCTAATGCCATGAGAAGAGTGGCAGAACGTGATACTTTACGCCCCATACTAATGCGAGAATATGCCCATGCCATGGGGAACTCGCTGGGTAATTTTAAGGAATATTGGGATGTATTTTATGATTTTGATTATACCGTTGGCGGGGCCGTTTGGGATTGGGTAGATCAAGGTCTGGCAAAAAAGAAAGATGGAAGCCCTTTAAGATATTTAGAAAACCCACATCAGTTGGGGCTTCATGCCGACGAATTTTGGACTATTGGAGGCGATTTTAACGATTATCCTAATGATGGCGAATTTTGCATTAACGGTTTAGTGGCTCCGGACAGAACCCCAAATCCACATTATTACGAAGCACAAAAAGTACATCAATCCATAAAGTTTGAAGCCGGAAATCTACAAGAAGGAACAATTAAAATCACCAACCTTTACAATTTTATAAACCTTAAAGCTTTTAGTTTCAAATGGAAACTTCAATATAATGGAGATGCTATTGAAAGTGGAGACATTAAAGATGTTGTTGTAGCTCCTAATCACTCAACTACAATAAATATTCCCTTGCAGCCATTATTCGAAGAGGGAGAATATATTCTAACACTATCGGCACACGTAAACGATAATGTTAATTGGGCACCAAAAGGATTCACAATAGCCAAGGAACAATTTATATTACAAGACTTTCGTTATCCAGGTGCCATTAACAAGGCTTCTGAAAATTTGATTCTTGAAACTTCAAACGAGCATCATATAATAAGAGGGAAGGATTTTTCTGTTTTTATCAATAAAACTAATGGGGCATTAGAAAGTTATAAATCAGCAGGAAAAGAATATATAGTTAATCCATTGGAGCCTTATTTCTGGAAACCACCAAACGATAACCAAGAAAGAAACGGTTATGTAAAAAGATTAGGTGCATGGAAGCAAGCTGGTAAAAATGTAGTACTTAATAATATAGAAGTCATAAAATCACAAAAAGAAAACGAAGTATCCTTAAATTTTGATTTAAAACTACCGGTGGGTGATGTTTCTTATAAATTAAAATACACAATAACTGGAAATGCCCAGATAAAAGTGGAGGCAGATTATATTCCAAATGCGACAGATATTCCATTAATTCCAAAATTTGGATTTAGAATGGCGTTGCCCAATACCTTTGAAAAGATAGAGTGGTATGGTCGAGGGCCTCATGAAAGTTATGCGGATAGAAAGACAGGAGCTTTATATAGTAAATATAAAATGCTTTTAGGTAACTTTATAACCCCATACATATCGCCTCAAGATAATGCTAACAGAACTGATGTGCGTTGGTTTAAGTTAAGCGATGGCACAGGTAATGGAATTGAAATAAAGGGGTTACAGCCAATGTCTTTTAGGGCTTGGCCATACACAGAAGACGATTTGGAAAATGCCAAACACGATTATGAAATTGCACAAAGGAATTTTATCAATTTGAATATAGATTACAAGGTTCACGGTGTTGGTGGCGACGATTCTTGGGGCGCCAGAACCCATAGTGAATACACCATAGATGGTAATAATCCCATATCTTTTGGATTTATAATTCAGAAACTATAATTTAAATGAATGCTAAAAGAATATTTTTTGTAGTACTAATTTTATTGGCAATGAGTACTTCAATATTCTCACAAAATGCCACGATAAGAGAAGAAAAATTTTCAATGAAAACCTATATGTTTTCAGACCCGAGTCCGTTACCTCAAATAGGTAGATTATATCCTTATTTTAGGTTTGATGGTTATACTAATAATGCGGAAGATAAGGAATGGAATATGGTAGTTTTGGAAAATGAATATATTAAAGTATTTGTGTGTCCTGACATTGGTGGTAAAATATGGGGTGCCATAGAAAAATCTACAGGCAAAGAATTTATGTATTATAACCATGTGGTCAAATTTAGGGATGTGGCCATGAGAGGCGCTTGGACTTCTGGTGGACTGGAGTATAATTTTGGGGATATAGGACACATTCCAACCTGTGCCACTCCGGTGGATTATAGAATTAAGGAGAATGAAGATGGTAGTGTTTCCTGTATTGTCGGAGCTTTGGATCTACCATCACGAACCAATTGGAACGTAGAGATTCGACTACCTAAGAATAAGGCCTTTTTTGAAACAAAGGCAACATGGTTTAATAATACTGATGTCCCAGTGACTTATTACCATTGGATGAATGCTGCGGCAAAATCTAAAGGCAATCTGGAGTTTTTGTATCCAGGGAACAAACGTATTGGACATGGAGGTGAAATAGGTGAATGGCCAATTGATGAAGGGAGAGAAATCAGTTTTTATGAAAAGAACAATTTTGGTATCTATAAATCCTATCATGTAATAAATTCCTATTCCGATTATTTTGGTGGCTATTATCACGATGATGATTTTGGTTTCGGACACTACAGTCTTTATGACGACAAGCCTGGGAAAAAAATATGGATTTGGGGCCTTTCCGACCAAGGGATGATTTGGGAAGACCTGTTAACCGATTCCGACGGACAATATATTGAATACCAATCGGGAAAACTGTTCAACCAAGCCGCAGCAAGTAGCACCTACACACCTTTTAAACATCGTGAATTTTCGCCCCACGATACCGATGTGATGCACGAATATTGGTTTCCGTTAAAAGAAACAAAAGGCATGGTAGCCGCTTCAAAATATGGGGTTTTTAATATCGAAAAATCTAAAGGCCAAATCACCCTATTTTTAAGTGCGTTACAAAATTTAGACGATGAATTGGTAGTTATTTCACAAGGTAAAACCATTTTAAGCAAAAAAGTAAAACTTGACCCCCTGCAATTGTTTACCGAATCATTAACTATAGATGATGTAAGTGATTTAGAAATAAACTTAGGAAACAAAAAGTTATATTACAATTCTAATAGCCCTAATAATTTGGTTAGTAGACCTATAGTTCCCAATGAAGATTTCAATTGGGAAACAGCTTATGGATTATATATTGAAGGCTTGGAATTGGAAAAACAACGTCGATATCCCGAAGCTTTGCAAGTTTATGAAAAAAGCCATGAAAAAGACTCTGGTTTTGTTCCAAAAATAAATCGGTTGTCGTTAAGTTACTATCGTATCATGCAATACGAAAAGGCCCTAGATTATATTACTAAGGCACTAGCCATAGATACTTACGATGGATTGGCAAACTACAATTATGGTTTAATACATACCATTTTAGGAAACACAAATGAAGCTAAGAGTGGATTTTCAATAGCCAGCCAAGATTTAGCATATAGGTCGGCGTCATACACAGAATTGGCAAAGCTGTTTTTAAATGAAAATAATTTTGACAAAGCCAAAGCATATATTAATAAAGCGTTGCATTTTAACAAATTTAATGTGAGTGCCCTTGAAATGCAAGCCTTTATTCATAGGAAAGAAAAAGATAATGTTTCGGCACAATCAAAATTAAAAGAGATTAGCCAATTAGATGCAACAAATATATTCGTTGCCGCTGAATTAATGTTTTTAAAACTAAAGAATGAATCGGAGTTCAAAGCGTATATTACCAATGAACTACCATATGAAACCTATCTCGAATTAGCTTTAAAGTATCAGGCATTAGGAAGCAATGATGAAGCTGTCGCCATATTGAAGCTAGCACCAAAGCACCCGATGGTGTTATTGTGGTTGGCCCATTTAGATGCTGAAAATACTACTGTCCATTTACAAGAAGCACTTGAATTACCTATAGATTTGGTGTTTCCGCATCGAGTGGAAAGCGTTACAATGTTAAATGAATTGATCAGTAAAAACCCTCACTGGAAATTAAAGTACTACATCGCACTTATTTATTGGAACAAAGGTCTGATGAAAGCCGCAAAAGACATGTTCAAGGCATGTGGCAATCAGCCCGATAGCCCTGTTTTTTATCTGTCAAAAATCAAATTATTTTCAGATGATACCCATACTGTTGAGCAAGCACTGGAAAAAGCATACGCTTTAGATAACAAAGACTGGCGGGTAAATATGGCACGCATAGAACAACACTTGGCCAACAACGCGTTTGAAGCCGCAGCCCAGAAAGCTATAACCTATTTAGAGCTATACCCTGAAAAATCGCAATTCGGGATGCACTATGCCAAAGCGTTGATGGGCATGAAGCGCTACGATGAATGCATTACCTTTTTAAAACAATTTAACGTTTTGCCGTATGAAGGCGCAACCATAGGACGGACCATGTACCATGATGCCTGTATCAATGCCGCCTACGATGCCCTTCAAAAAAAGAATTATAAAAAAGCCATTGCTTATGCCGAGCAGGCCAAACTTTGGCCAAAAAATTTAGGCGTGGGCAAGCATTACGATGTGGATGAGCGCTTAGATAACTTTATTATCGCCTATAGCTTAGAACAAATGGGCAAAAAATCCAAAGCCAAGCCTGTTTATGAAACCATAGCAAAGCACCGTACGCCCAAGTACTTGAGCGAAAGTACCAAATTGTATTTGCAACTCATGGCATTAGGGAAACTAAGCAAAACCCAAGAAGCTGGTAACCTCATGAAAGAGGCACTACAACATGATAAAAATAACCAATACCTAAAATGGGTAGAAGCAAAATATAAAAATAGCAACCCAGAACAAATAAGACAGGATATACTGGCTGCCAGTACCGAAGTACAGGTGTACGATACCAAGTTTGTGGATACCGAATTTGATTTACTAACCAATTTTTTAAACATTATAGAGAAATAACAAAACATGAAATTTAAAGCCTTACTATTTTTAATTAGTATTTATTCGTATTCACAGGACAAACATGACTTAACCTTATGGTACAGCCAGCCTGCAACCAATTGGATGACAGAAGCCCTGCCAATAGGCAACGGGTATATAGGTGCCATGTTTTTTGGAGGAGTACAGGAAGAGCATATTCAATTTTCAGAAGGCACCTTATGGTCTGGTGGTCCAGATTCCAACCCAAATTACAATTTTGGAATAAAGGAAGGGGCTTATAAATATTTGCCAGAGGTAAGAGCGTTGTTAAAAGAGGGGAAAACCCGAGAAGCAGACCAATTGGTTAAAGCTAAGTTTACGGGAGCTATAGAAACAGGATTACGTTATAATAGTGAATTTGGGGATTACGGCGCACAACAGACCATGGGCGATTTTTTTATAAAAGTAAACCATACAGGAGAAGCTTCCAATTATAAAAGAAGTCTGAATTTAAAAACAGGACTAGCAGAAGTAAGTTACAATATAGGTGATAAGAGCTATAAAAGAACCTATTTTGGAGATTACCCGAGTAAGGTTATGGTATATCATTTTGAGGCAGATGTTAAAACCGATTATGAAATACGTTTTAGATCCCCACATGCTAGAGTGAGGGAGTATTTTGAGGGTGACAACTACATCTTCCAAGGTAAAGTGGCCGATAACGGTATGGGGTTTGAAACCATCCTATCCTTAAAGCGAACAGACGGCGATATATCCTATAAAAATGGAGTAGTATATGTGAAAGGCGCAAAGGCAATGAACTTAGTGCATATAGCCGACACAGCATTCGAACTTTCTTATCCAGATTATAACAACCCAAATTTTAGATCAGAAAATAGAGAAGTCTTGAATCATGCCGATAGTGCTTCTTACAATGATTTAAAACAAGAATATAGATCGGACTATGGAAAGCTGTTCAACAGGGTTTCCCTTAATTTACACGGTGCGGATTTTAGCAATGACCCTACCGATATCCGACTTAAAAATTATGCAGATGGCCATCAGGACACAGGATTGGAAACTCTCTTTTTTCAATATGGTAGATATTTAATGATTTCTGGTAGTAGGCCCAATACCATGTCCATGCACTTACAAGGCAAATGGAACGATGCAACAAATCCAGCCTGGGCGGCCGATTACCACAGCAATATTAATTTACAAATGATTTATTGGCCTGCAGAATTAACCAATCTATCCGAATGCCATGAACCTTTTTTAGATTACATAGAAAGTCTTGTGAAACCAGGAGAACTGGCTGCAAAAGCCTATTTTAATGCTGATGGGTGGATGGCCAATACCATGTGCAATGCCTTTGGTTACACCTCACCGGGATGGGGAATCCCCTGGGGCTTTTTCCCGGGAGGTGCGGGGTGGTTCTCGCAACATCTTTGGGATCATTACGATTTTACAAATGACAAAGAGTTTTTACAGGATAAAGCATTTCCCATAATGAAAGAATCGGCTCGATTTTGGATAAGTTATTTAACCGAGGATGAAAATGGGAAGTTAGTTTCTGTGCCATCATATTCTCCCGAACACGGAGGAATTTCAAGTGGAGCTTCTATGGATCATCAAATCGCTTGGGATGTTTTGAACAATTGTATAAAAGCGGCAGAGGTATTAGGAATAGAAGATGAATTTACGCGAACAGCTTTAAGGGTAAGAGACAATATATTGCCACCACAAATTGGAAGCTGGGGTCAGTTACAAGAGTGGAAAGAAGATGTGGACGACCCCAATAATAAGCACAGGCACGTATCCCATTTATTTGCCTTGCATCCTGGCAATCAAATCTCAATGACAAAAACACCAGAATTGGCCAAAGCAGCAAGAGTATCGCTTGAAGCACGGGGCGATGGCGGCACGGGCTGGTCCCGTGCATGGAAAATGAATTTTTGGGCAAGATTGAACGACGGTAACAGAGCCCATAAATTGTTTCAAAACTTACTAAAAGTGGTTGAAGCAACAGGTATGGATATGGAAAATTCTGGAGGCACTTATGCCAATTTACTGTGTACCCATCCACCGTTTCAACTCGATGGAAATATGGGAGGTGTTTCGGGCATCGTAGAAATGTTATTACAATCCCAGTCTGGAATTATCGAACTATTACCGGCTTTACCAGATGTTTGGGAAAGTGGCGAAATAAAAGGATTAAAGGCACGAGGTGGATTTGAAGTGGATATAAAATGGAACAACGGAAAAGTTGTTGCTGGGCTTATTAAAGGAAAACCATTTCAAAAAGGAAGAGTTAAAATTAACAATAAAGTAAAACCCTTTAAACTTAATTCTAAAGGAACCTATAGTTTTTAAGTGAATTGTTTGTAGAAAGGATGAATGTTTATTTAGAATTTGATTGATAAGAAATATTTTTTACGTGTATAAGAAATATAATAAGAGTAAAGTGGACTTGCAACAAAAAATTGGACTTTAAGTTGAATGACTAAGCTGCCAGTTTCTGGTTATACATATCTAATTCAAATTCTCTTATAGTTTTATTTCCTAAAAAGGAATGCCTTCTTTT
>NZ_JAIOUU010000033.1:0-12759 GCF_019931125.1 Aestuariivivens sp. NBU2969 | reverse complement strand
GATAATTCCAGCAAACAATTAATTATGCCCCTATAAACAAAGGGACACAGAAACTTTATTGCCCGTTTTCAAAAACTTTTGGACGGCAGTGATTTTTAGTAAAATACATTAGGTGTTTGTATAAAAAAACATTAATTTTGCACTCCTTTTAGCGAATCATTGGAAAATAAAAGGAAATAGACAGATAAACAATAAATAACACTTCTGTGTGTTAAGCGCATAATTTTTCCGAAGCATACAGAATACAAAACGCAATGTTATTGTGTTTTAAAAGAGACCAAAAACATTGTTAATTTTAATTAAATGGCTGAAAAAGCAAAGCAAGCTGAGGTTGAAATAACAGAATCAACTGAAGTACAAACAGCAGAAGCTCCTGTAGTATCGGAGGCCCAAGCAAATCCTGAAAAATTCTTAAAAGAGTTTAACTGGCACAACTACCAAGAAGGTATTGATGAGGTTGACGACAAACAGTTAAAAGAATTTGAAAAATTAGTAGCAGAAAATTTCGTTGACACTTTGGATAATGAAGTGGTTGAAGGAACTGTAGTCCACATCACAGATCGTGATGCTATTATCGACATCAATGCAAAGTCTGAAGGTGTTATTTCCTTAAACGAATTCCGTTACAACCCAAACTTAAAAGTAGGTGATAAAGTAGAAGTCCTAATCGATGTTCGTGAAGATGCAACTGGACAATTAGTATTATCACACAGAAAAGCTAGAGTAATTAAGGCATGGGATCGTGTAAACGCGGCCCACGAATCTGGTGAAATCGTTAATGGTTTTGTGAAATGTAGGACTAAAGGAGGTATGATTGTAGATGTATTTGGTATTGAAGCTTTCTTGCCAGGTTCTCAAATCGATGTGAAACCTATACGCGATTACGATCAATACGTTAACAAAACTATGGAATTCAAGGTGGTTAAGATCAACCATGAGTTTAAGAACGTAGTAGTATCTCACAAAGCTTTAATTGAAGCTGATATCGAAGAGCAAAAGAAAGAAATCATTGGTCAATTAGAAAAAGGTCAAGTACTGGAAGGTGTTGTGAAGAACATTACATCTTATGGTGTATTTATTGATCTTGGTGGTGTAGATGGATTGATTCATATTACAGATCTATCTTGGTCTAGAATTAACCACCCGAACGAGATTGTTGAATTAGATCAAAAGCTTAATGTGGTAATCCTTGATTTTGATGAAGACAAATCAAGAATACAATTAGGTTTAAAACAATTGAGTAAGCACCCATGGGAAGCTTTAGCTGATGAAGTTAAGGTTGGGGATAAAGTAAAAGGAAAAGTAGTTGTTATTGCAGACTATGGTGCGTTTATTGAAGTTGCTGATGGTGTTGAAGGCTTGATCCACGTATCTGAAATGTCTTGGTCTACACATTTGCGTTCTGCTCAAGATTTTGTGTCTGTTGGCGATGAAGTTGAAGCAGTTATCTTGACTTTAGATAGAGAGGAGCGTAAAATGTCATTGGGTATTAAGCAATTAACGCCAGACCCATGGACAGATATTACAGGTAAGTACCCTGTAGGTTCACACCATACAGGAGTAGTACGTAACTTTACAAATTTTGGTGTTTTTGTTGAATTGGAAGAGGGTATTGATGGATTGATTTATATTTCTGATTTATCTTGGACTAAGAAAATCAAGCACCCAAGTGAATTCTGTTCGGTAGGAGATAAGTTGGATGTTGTTGTATTGGAGTTGGACGTTGAAGGCCGTAAATTAAGTTTAGGTCACAAACAAACAACAGATAATCCTTGGGATAAATACGAAACCGAATTTGCATTGGATACTGTTCACAAAGCGCCAATTGCTGAAATCGTAGATAAAGGTGCTACAGTTGTATTTAATGATGACATCGTTGCATTTGTACCTTCACGTCACCTTGAGAAAGAAGACGGTTCTAAACTTAAAAAAGGAGAGGAAGCTGAATTTAAAATCATTGAATTTAGTAAGGAGTTTAAGCGTGTTGTAGCATCACATACTGCTGTCTTTAAAGAAGAAGAAGCAAAAATTGTTAAACAAGCTGTAAGAAAAGCTGAAGCTGCTGCTGCAGAGGCAAAACCAACTTTAGGTGATGCTAACGACGCTTTACAAGCACTTAAAGATAAAATGGACGGAAAGAAAAAATAATTTTTTTACTTCCATTTAAAACTTAAAGCCTCCAAGAGATTGGAGGCTTTTTATTTCATTATATATCATCTGTATTTTTAATTTTTTCCATTACCTTTGTAGCCCAGATACGTTTGGATAGTATATGAGTCAAAAAGTTTTACTTAACGCAAAAGAGGTAAACATCATTCTTCACCGATTGGCTTGTCAGTTAATTGAAAAAAACACCGATTTTTCGAACACCGTTTTAATAGGTTTACAGCCTAGGGGAACTTTTTTAGCTAACCGTATTGCAAAAATACTAAAAGAAGAATATCATATAAATAACATTCAATTGGGCTATTTAGACATCACTTTTTACAGGGACGATTTTAGAAGGGGGGATAAAACTTTGGCTGCAAATTCAACCGAAATCAATTTTATTGTTGAAGATAAAAATGTGGTGTTTATTGATGATGTGTTGTATACTGGACGAAGTATTAGAGCGGCCTTAACGGCCATACAGTCGTTTGGAAGGCCTAATGAAATTGAACTATTAGTATTAATAGATAGGCGATTTAGCCGTCATTTACCTATTCAGCCAGATTATAGAGGACGACAAGTAGATGTAATAAATGAAGAAAAAGTAAAAGTAAACTGGATTGAAAATGACAATGAGGATTCAGTTTATTTAATAGAAAAATAATATTATAAATAACTAAAGTTTTAATTAAAGTAACACAACAACTTTTAACTTTTAACTTTTAACTTTTAACTTTGACAATGAGCGAATTAAGTGTTAATCACTTATTAGGAATAAAATATCTGAATAAAAAAGATATTGAACTTATTTTTAAAACTGCTGATCACTTTAAGGAAGTGATTAACAGACCCATTAAGAAGGTGCCTTCGCTCAGGGACATCACCATTGCCAATTTGTTTTTCGAAAATTCAACACGAACCAAGTTGTCATTTGAATTGGCAGAAAAACGCCTTTCGGCCGATGTACTTAATTTTTCATCTGCACAGTCATCTGTCAAAAAGGGTGAAACCTTAATAGACACGGTAAATAACATACTTTCTATGAAAGTAGATATGGTGGTGATGCGTCATCCTAATCCTGGTGCTGGTGTCTTTTTGTCGAAACACGTTAAGGCCAGTATTGTCAATGCTGGTGATGGGGCCCACGAACACCCTACACAGGCATTATTGGATTCTTATTCCATTAGGGAAAAATTAGGCAGTGTGGTAGGCAAAAAAGTGGTTGTTGTAGGGGATATTCTGCATAGTAGAGTTGCATTATCTAATATCTATGCACTACAGATGCAAGGGGCTGAAGTTATGGTTTGTGGACCTAAAACATTGATTCCAAAATATATTGATAAGCTAGGTGTTAAAGTAGAGACCAATTTAAGAACAGCGTTAAACTGGTGCGATGTAGCTAACATGTTGCGTGTGCAAAACGAACGTATGGATATTAGCTACTTTCCTTCTACACGCGAGTATGCTCAACAATTTGGTGTTAATAAGATCTTATTGGATTCACTTGATAAAGAAATTATTATTATGCATCCTGGTCCTATAAACCGTGGGGTAGAGATTACCAGTGATGTGGCCGACTCTAAACAATCCATTATTTTGGATCAGGTACAAAATGGAGTTGCCATTAGAATGGCTGTGATTTATTTGTTGGCTTCAAAAATAAAACAATAGCATATGATTTTAAATCAAGAAGGGAATATAACTATAATAACACATGAGACTGCTTCAATAATTGAATTGATTAAAAAAATGCAGGCATTATACCCTAAATTTAAAAATGATAATGTAATTATTACCTTAACCGCTATTAATAAACTAAGCACTAAGGACATTGTTGAATTTTTAGAATTATCCAATACTCATAGAGCTGCTAAGCATTCATTTGTTATTGTTTCTGATAAAATTGATGTCGATGATATTCCAGATGAAATTGTTGTGGTCCCTACTATTGAAGAGGCCTATGATATTATTGAAATGGAAGAAATGGAACGGGATTTAGGCTTCTAGGTTTGTTGTTTGGTTGTTTGTCGTTTAATAGATTTCGGCTATACAACATTGTGTTTTCAACATAAAATATCATGAAATTAACCGTACTAGGATGCTATAGTGCTACACCAAGGGCGTTGACCAATACCACTTCTCAAGTATTGGAAATCAACAACCATATGTTTTTAATTGATTGCGGAGAAGGCACCCAAGTGCAACTGCGCAGGCACAAGATTAAGTTCAACCGTATTAAGCATATTTTTATTTCACATTTACATGGTGACCATTTTTTTGGGTTGGTTGGGCTGATTTCTACCTTCCGATTACTTACCAGAAAGACAGATTTACATATTTATGGCCCAAAGGGAATTAAGGAAGTGGTAACACTTCAAATGAAACTTGCCGATTCCTGGACAAACTATCAGCTTATTTTCCATGAGTTGACCTCAAATGAATCAGAAATGATTTTTGAAGACGATTTAGTAGAAGTTCATACTATTCCCTTAGAGCATCGGGTATATACCAATGGCTTTTTATTTAAGGAAAAAGCGGGTGATAGAAAGCTGGATATTAAAGCTGTAAAAGAAGCTAATATCAATGTAGCTTATTATAGAAAACTAAAGCAAGGTGCGGATGTATTAAATGAAAAAGGTGAATTGATTAAAAATGAGTTGGTTACAATTAATCCGGATAACCCTAAGAGTTATGCATTTTGCAGCGATACAGTTTATAAGGAAGATATTGTAACTATAATAAAAAACACAACGGTACTTTACCATGAGTCTACTTTTTTGGAAAAGCATGCTCATTTGGCATCAAAAACCAAGCATTCTACCGCAAAACAAGCCGCTATGATAGCTAAGTATGGTAACGTAGACACTTTGTTGTTAGGTCATTATTCAACACGTTATGATGGCTTAAATGGATTTAAGACCGAAGCAGAAGAAATTTTTGCCAATGTTAAGCTATGTGAAGACGGTAAAGTCTTTTCGTTTTAGAAATTTCTAGTAAATTGTATGGGATATTATGGAAAATGATTTAAGTAATTATAGAAGGTCATACGACAGAGGGGAATTACTTTTAAGTAATGTGCCCGAAAACCCATTGGAATTATTCCAAAAGTGGTTTTATGAAGTAGAACAGTTTTTTCCTGAAGACGAAAACAATGCTATGACTTTAGCTACGATAAGCTTAGACCAATATCCAAAGAATAGGGTAGTACTGCTCAAACGGTTTACCTATGAAGGTTTTATTTTTTACACCAATTACAATAGTGAGAAAGGCAAGGCAATTGATGCTAATCCCAATGTTTGTTTGTCTTTTTTTTGGCATGGAGCAGAACGCCAAATAATCATTAAAGGACAGGCAGAAAAAATTTCTGAAAATTTAAGTGATGGTTATTTTGAATCACGACCAAGAGGAAGTCAATTAGGAGCTATAGTGTCTAACCAAAGTGAAATTATTGAAAACAGGGATGTTTTGGAAAACGAATTGAAAGCATTAGAAAAAGCATATGAAGGTAAAGATATACCAAGACCCAAACATTGGGGAGGGTATTTGGTTAAACCAGTTGAGCTTGAATTTTGGCAAGGGCGCCCTAATAGATTACACGATAGGATACGTTATAAACTACAGGATGATTATAACTGGCAAATTCATCGATTATCTCCTTAAATATCAGTCAAAATACACTTTTTATAAATTTTACTTCATTTAATCGATAAAATATGTATTTTATCGATTATTCTACTGCTGTTTATCGATTTATAGGACATATATAATGAATAGCCTAAATAAGGTTAATAACTTTATGGGACCAAATCTAAATTTACCTACTTATGAAGTTATTAAAACAACTGCCTTTATTGGTATTGGTTGCTTTGTTTATGTTTTCATGCTCTAGTGAAAACCTAGACGACAAAGCCGATTCGTTAGTTGAAAGCCTCATTACTCCACAAACTAAAGCTATTGAGGTAGAAATTTTAAAACTCATTAACAGTCATAGGGATTCTTTGGGAATTGCCCCTTTGAAAGATATGAAAATTATAAAATCTGTAGCTTTTTCACACACCGATTATATGGTAGACAAAAATGTAGTGTCTCACGACAACTTTTATAAAAGAAGCACTTATTTAAAAGAAAATGCTAGTGCCACTAAAGTATCAGAAAATGTTGCATATGGGTACACTTCTGCAGAATCTGTTGTTAACGCTTGGATAAAGAGTGAAGGCCACAAAGCCAATATTGAAGGGGATTTTACAAACTTCGACATTTCTGCAGAACAGAACGCTGAGGGTA
Organism: Aestuariivivens sp. NBU2969; assembly: GCF_019931125.1. Taxonomy (NCBI): domain Bacteria; kingdom Pseudomonadati; phylum Bacteroidota; class Flavobacteriia; order Flavobacteriales; family Flavobacteriaceae; genus Aestuariivivens; species Aestuariivivens sp. NBU2969. The sequence goes on along the minus strand of NZ_JAIOUU010000033.1, from coordinate 6,327 downwards.
AATGGTATTACACTAATATATTTATAAAAAAATAACATAATTACTTAAAAAAGTAATTGACAATATAGCCTGTTAAATCACTTTTTGATAAGTACGGGCTATACTTTAATAACTTTTGTTATTGAATTTAGCTTTAGGTATAAAACCCTCCTAGAAATGGGAGGGTTTTTAAATTTTGTGTTATACTGATGAATGTATTTATCTACTCAGTATATTTCTTGTTTAAACAATTATTCTAATTGTGGTGTTCTTTTGTAGGGATTAGTTTAGCATTATTTTCTGTGTACAATTTTAAATGTACTGTCTATCCAATACTCTTAAATTAAATCATGTTATTTATTTCTCTAGCGTTAGATTTAGTCTATTAGGGATGCAGTTATTTCGATTTTTACTCTTATATAATCAATCTATTCCTCCTTGTCAGATTGGCTGTATTATTGTTTTCATCAATTACTTCATAATAGTTCATTAACCTATCTTAGGCTTGAAGCATAAAATTTAATAAAAAACAAATATGAATCTTATTGAGTATTCTTTTTGTATCCCTTTCTTTTACTCAAAACGGATATAAATAAATGAAGCTTAATTAGCTGTCTGTTATTTTATTTTTGTTTAAAACAAGATATGGTTAATATAAAAAGAAAACCACTAAGAACATTTTGCCTTAATGGTTTTCAGGATTCATTTATAAATTGAATTTAGCTTTCTTACTGCATCTTTATTATGATGAATTCAGTACGTCTGTTCAGTTGGTGTTTGTTTTCTTCACAATCTACACTACCATCACAGCCGTTAGTTAATCTACGTTCACCAAAACCTTCATGGGCAGTTATTCTCGCTGCGTCAACACCGTTTTCAATTAAATATTCGTAAGTTGAATTTGCCCTGTCAATAGATAGCTTATCATTATATGACAGTGTACCTCTAGAGTCGGTGTGTGATTCTATACGTATAACCATGCCAAGATAATCTTCGTTCATCAACTTAACAATCTTATCCAATTCCAAAGCGGCGTCAGGACGGATATTATGTTTATCGAAGTCGAAGTAAATAATGCCTAAATCAGCTAAGATAGGTACATCTCTTACAGGTGTTAATTGTAGGTCAACTGTAATGGTTGTAATGTTATCCTCAATACCTTTAGAAGTGAAACTCTTAGAATCGTTTTCATACTTTTTCTGACTAGCCGTAATTTTATAATCTACATTTCTATCTATATTGATTTCATAGTATCCTTCTTCATCCGTTTCCATGTAAGCAATCTGCTTACCGCTATCGTCTAATAAGGTAATAATGGCATTAGGAACCGGTTTGTTGTTTATTACATCGGTAACAGTTCCTTCAACATTTAATAAAGGGATTCGGTTATAGGCATAAATATCATCATCACCCATACCTCCAGATCTGTTGGAAGCAAAGTATCCTGATAGGCCATCTGAGTTCATGGTAAAAGAAAAATCATCCTTACTCGAGTTTACAGGAACACCTAGGTTTATTACATCTACAATCTCACCAGTTTCATTAGCAATGGTTCCAAAAATATCCAAAAGGCCAAGGCCTACATGTCCATCGGAAGAGAAGAATAAACTGCCTTCATTATTGATGAAAGGCATACCTTCCGAACCTTTAGTATTTACCGTTTCCCCTAAGTTTTTAGGTTCTCCTAAAGAGCCATCATCATTAATATCTACTACATATAGATCTGAAGACCCGTATCCACCTGGTCTATCTGAAGCAAAATATAATTTTTTGTTATCAGGACTTAGTGCAGGATGTTGGGTGCTGTATTCAGAATCGTTGATCGATAAGTCTTCAACATCGCTCCAAACGCTATCCTTTAATGATGCCTTGTATATTTTTACTTGATTGATACCTTTTTCGTTGCTGGCGTAAACATTATTGATAAAACTATTCCTTGTAAAATACATGGTTTTACCATCATTTGTAATGGTTACGGGGCCATCATGATAAATTGTATTTACATCTCCTTTTAATTTTGATGTGTGATCTGCAGGCTCCTTACTATCTTTCTCAACAGCGTATACATCTAAAAATGGTTGCTCATTCCATCCATACAGACGTTTAATGGAAACGCCTTCATCTCTTGTAGATGCAAAATAAATTTTCCCATTATGTTCGTAAGCACCAAAATCACTCAATTTGGAATTATGATTGAATTTTTTTAGAAAATATTGTTGCTTGGCATTAAATATATTAGTGATGAAGTTACCTCGTTTTAAGTATTTACTGGTATTAATAACACCACCTGAATCTTTATAACGTTGCAACCATTCCTTTGAATCATCATATTTTTCAATGCCACGCAGTGCTTGAGCATAATTATAATAATATTCAATTGGAATATTTTCTTGTAAAACAGCTTTTTTATAATACTTTGCTGCATTTTTAGGATCTCTTAGCAAGGCATAACAATCTGCCAAACGACGCACGGCATAATCTTCGTTGTATTTGTTTTCAATAAGCTCTTTATAAACTTCAGCAGCTTTTACAAAAGAGAACTTATTAAACAAGGTATCTGCTTTTTTTTGTTTTCCGTATTGCGCAGAGGCAGTAAAACTCACCGTCAATAGGATACAAACTAATATGTAATTCTTTATTTTCATGGGGTGATTTTTTTATTAGAAATATCTAGGTGATTTTAGTTTATTACTCATGAACTTAAATTCATAAATCAATAGGACTTCATGCGTACCATTGGTATAATTGTTTATATCTGAAATAGGTTTTTCATAGGCATAACCTACTCGAAGCTGTCTTGATACCTGAAAATCGGCAAATCCACCAATAGCTCCTGTAGATTCATTCAATCGATACGATCCGCCTAACCAAAACTTTTCATTGAATAAGAAGTTGGCCGTGAAATCGTAAGATAAAGGAGCACCATTAGTAGCTTTAATTAAATACGAGGGTTTAAACTTTAAACTATTACTTAGGTTAAACACATAGCCACCTGTAAAGTAGTAGCTTAAGCGTTCAAGAGCTTCATAGCCCTCATCTCGGTTCCTGTCGGTTTTCAACACTCTTGGAGTAGATAGACCTAAATACCATTTATTGGTATGCCAAAACACACCTAATCCAATATTTGGACTCCATCTGTCTTCTATACCTCTAATGGATGGATCGAAATTTTGGGATTGACGAAAATCTGGATCCAAACTATAACTTGTGAAACCACCTTTAATACCAAAGGCCAACTTTCCATCCACGCCAGTTGGAATACTATATGAGAAATCTCCATACAGATAGGAAAAATTTTCAGGACCTAAATCGTCTTGAATAAAGGATAACCCCAAGCCAATCCTATCATTTCTAAGTGGTGAATGAATTGAAAGTGTTTGTGTAATAGGACCACCATCAAAGCCAACCCACTGGCTTCTATGAAGACCAACAATACTTAAAGCTTCCCTACTACCTGCATAAGCTGGATTTATAGAGATTGTATTGTACATATATTGAGTGAACTGCGGTAACTGCTGAGCCATCCCAAACGTACAGCCAAACAATGCTATAACGATTATGTAATGTTTAATAAGTTTCATAGGTTAAAGTTTTATTTGGTTCCTAAGTAAACTGGTCCAGTAAATGGAGGCAATCCACTGTTTTCTAATGTTATGATATAATAATAAGTTCCATTTGGGACAGTATCTGCACTACCAATGGAGGATTTATGGGCTTGTCCTCTCCATTCTCCGGCTCCTTCTCCTATAGAATAGTTGTTGTTCTCGAAGATTAAAGCACCCCATCTATTGAAAATTTTAACACTAATTTCAAATCCACAATCTGCTGTTATTCCTGTTATATCAAAGCTTTCATTAAACGAATCACCATTAGGTGTTACTGCTTTGGAGATAACAACATCTTCCGAGTTACAAGGGTATACAACACAATCATCATTAATATTTATGGTCACTTCAGTAGTTTCCAAACAACCTGTTGAACTTGTATAGGTATAACTAAACACATAATCACCTAGGAAATCGTTCTCTCCATTTATATCTACTAAATTTGACGGATCAAACATATTACCATTAAAGTTAATATTATTGGTTATACCAGCAACAAATGTCCAACTTGCATCATCATTAAAATCACTGATATAGTCATCTAAATTTATAATACCATCGTCGGCACAGGCTTCATCTGAAACTTGAGTTGTGAATTGGTCTACAGTTACATTAACCACTTGTTCGAATACAGCTGTATTGTTACAGTCGTCCGTTACTTCCCATCGTCTTACTATTTCATAACTTTCGGTTACATTAGTAGTATACGTAGATGACTCAGTAAACACCACGTTTACATTTTCCGAACAATTATCTGCAAATCCAGGCTGAGGAGCTGAAGGGATAGCATCACAGCTTGCCGTTATAGATGTTTGGAATTCAGTGACTAGTTCAGGAGCTTCATCATCAACCACTGTAATGATTTGTACTTGATCTTCAGCCGTATTACCACAGTTATCAGATAATGACCAAGTTCTGGTAATTACTTTTTCATTTGGACAGTCACCATCGGCAATACTATCAGAATACGTAGCTTCAATACCTGTTGAGCAGTTATCACTTTCATCAGTTACATCACCTGAAATAGTTAAGTCATTGGCATCGTCTTGACAATTAATAGTAATATCCGCCGGTACAGTGAACGTTGGCGCTGTGTTATCAGAGATCGTAATGGTCTGTACCTGATCGGCTGCAGCATTGCCACAGTTATCGGACAGGCTCCACGTTCTTGTAATGACAAATGTACCTTCACAAGGACCAGCTACAGGGTCGCTGTCCACATAGGTGGCCTCGATGTTTGTAGAACAGTTGTCGGCCTCATCGGTAACATCACCGGTAAAGGACACGTCTGTATCGTAGTTACAATCGGCATCCGTGAACAGTTCTATATCCGCCGGTGCAGTGAACGTTGGCGCTGTGTTATCAGAGATCGTAATGGTCTGTACCTGATCGGCTGCAGCATTGCCACAGTTATCGGACAGGCTCCACGTTCTTGTAATGACAAATGTACCTTCACAAGGACCAGCTACAGGGTCGCTGTCCACATAGGTGGCCTCGATGTTTGTAGAACAGTTGTCGGCCTCATCGGTAACATCACCGGTAAAGGACACGTCTGTATCGTAGTTACAATCGGCATCCGTGAACAGTTCTATATCCGCCGGTGCAGTGAATGTAGGGACTATATTGTCCGTAATTGTTATTGTTTGTGTCTTAACGGTAGTATTATCACAATCATCTTTTAAGGTCCATGTTCTTGTAATCACTAATGAACCTTCACAAGGACCAGCTACTGTCTCATCGTTGTAAGTAGCATCAATGCTAGGAGAACACTGGTCTGCTTCATCGGTGACATCTCCAGTTGCTGCTGGAGAAACATCGTAACTACAACTGGTATCAGTAAAGATTTCAATAGCGCCAGGTACTGTAAAGTCTGGTGCAATAGTATCTTCAATAGTAAATTGAGCTGTTGTTTCACTAAAGTTACCACAACCATCTGTAGCTCTAAACGTTACGATTACAGAACCTGTCATACCACAGTCGTCTGACATCACATTGCCTTCTAAACCATAGTTGTTAGACCATGTTATTGCCGAACAGTTATCGGTCGCTGTTGCTCCAGCATTAGACGTTAACCATGTATTAAAATCACTTAGGTTACCAGAACCGTCACATTCAACGGTCTGGTCAGAAGCCGGAACAGTTATTGTAGGATTTTCAGTATCCTTAATCAAATAGGTTGCGGTTGTAGTACTTGAATTATTACATTCATCAGTTGCTGTGAATTTTACCGTAATAGCGCCATTTTCACATTGTACTGTAGTATCCATACCATAATCATGTGTCCATATTATCGCACTACAATTGTCGGAAGCAGAAGCTCCGGCATTATTGTCTAGCCAAGCTTGTAATAATGTTTGTGTATTTGTATTGACATCACATTCAATTTCAATATTGTCTGTATTGGTGTTATCAATTGAAGGCGGGGTAGTATCCTCGATAGTAAAAGTAGCCGATGTAGTAGAGCTGTTGTTACAATCATCAGTAGCTGTAAAAATCACTGTTACCAAACCAGTAGCACCACAGTCATCACTAAGTGCGCTAAAGTCATTCGACCAGGTTACGCCACCACAGGTATCAGAGGCAACTGCGCCACCGTTAGAGCTTAACCAAGCGTTAAGGTCAGCGGAGTTACCGCTACCGTCACATTCAACTGTGCTATCGCTAGCATCAGTTGTGATAGAAGGAGGCGTTGTATCTTCAATAGTAAATGTAGCTGATGTAGTAGAGCTGTTGTTACAATCAT
>NZ_JAIOUU010000032.1:0-12898 GCF_019931125.1 Aestuariivivens sp. NBU2969 | reverse complement strand
CAAGGATAACTCAGTGCCTTTATTCATCAATGTAATTTAAAGCACAAAGAAAATTATTTTTCTCTTTAGACCCAACTTTTGAGATTGATCCCTTAGTTGTCCATACTTTTTTTTAATTACCTTTTAATTAGCTTATTTTATTGGGCTTTGGTTCTGGAATCGACTATAATAACTATCATTTTTTTGTATATTCGCAACGCCAAAAAAGGCGCTAGTTATAAACACCTAAACTACAGTATATTAAAATTAAAAAAGGCAACGAATGTCAAAAATTATCTACACAAAAACCGATGAAGCTCCTGCGTTAGCTACACGATCTTTTTTACCCATAGTTAAAGCTTTTGTTAAATCAACCGGTATAACCATAGAAACAAGGGACATTTCTCTAGCTGCCAGAATATTATCTGTTTTCCCAGATTATTTGGGCGAAGACCAACGTGTCTCGGATGATTTGGCTTTTTTAGGTGAATTAGCTACAAAACCAGAAGCCAATATTATAAAGTTACCTAATATTAGTGCCTCAATCCCACAATTGAAAGGTGCTATAAAAGAGCTACAACAAAAGGGATTTGCTGTTCCCAATTATCCAGACTCACCTAGCAATGCTTTGGAAAAAGAAATTAAATCACGCTATGATAAGGTTAAAGGCAGTGCTGTAAATCCTGTATTAAGAGAGGGAAACAGTGACAGACGTGCGCCTAAAGCTGTAAAAAATTATGCAAAAAAGAATCCGCATACTATGGGTGCTTGGTCCAGTGATTCGAAAACACATGTAGCAACCATGACCAGCGGTGATTTTGCTCACAATGAAAAATCGATTACTATATCAGGGGCTACATCCATAAAGATACAACACATTGACAGTAAAGAAAATATAACTACTTTAAAAGATAGTTTTCCATTACTTAAAGGCGAAATAATAGACGCTACTGTAATGAACAAAAAGGCATTGGTAAGCTTCTTAGACCAACAAGTTGCTGATGCAAAATCTAAAGACATTCTTTTTTCATTGCACATGAAGGGTACAATGATGAAGGTTAGTGACCCAATTATTTTTGGGCATGCTGTAAGAGCATACTTTAAAGATGTTTTTGAGAAGCATGGAAAAGTAATAGATGAACTTGGAGTAAATGTAAACTCAGGTCTTGGAAATCTTTTGGAACGCATACAGGAACTACCTGAAGATGTACGCAAGGACATTGAATCTGATATTGAATCCACCTATAAAAACGGACCATCAATTGCTATGGTAAATAGTGATAAAGGCATTACCAATTTACACGTCCCTAGTGACGTCATTATAGATGCTTCTATGCCAGCTATGATACGTACTTCTGGTCAAATGTGGAATGCCAAAGGTGAATTACAGGACACAAAAGCAGTTATTCCAGACAGTAGTTACGCTGGTGTTTATGCAGCTACCATAGATTTTTGCAAAAACCATGGTGCGTTCAATCCAACTACTATGGGAACTGTTCCCAATGTTGGGCTTATGGCCCAAAAAGCAGAAGAATATGGTTCCCATGATAAAACTTTTGAAATTCCTACTAATGGAACTGTACGAGTTATTGATTCAGAAGGGAACATATTGATGGAACACACTGTTGAAACTGGTGATATTTGGAGAATGTGCCAAACTAAGGATGCACCAATACAAGATTGGGTAAAATTAGCGGTAACCCGTGCCAAGGCATCACAAACACCAGCTGTTTTTTGGTTAAACCAAAACAGGGCTCACGATGCTGAATTGATTAAAAAGGTAAATACTTACTTAAAAGAGTATGATACAACCGGATTAGACTTAAGAATTCTTGCTCCTGTTGAAGCGACTACTTTCACTTGCGAAAGATTGAAGGCTGGACAGGACACCATATCGGTTACCGGTAATGTTTTGCGTGACTACCTAACCGACTTATTTCCGATTTTAGAGGTAGGAACTAGTGCAAAAATGCTTTCCATTGTACCGTTAATGAATGGTGGTGGTTTATTTGAAACTGGTGCTGGTGGATCTGCTCCTAAGCATGTTCAACAACTTTTAGATGAAAACCATTTACGTTGGGATTCTTTAGGTGAGTTTTTGGCCCTAGCTGTATCTTTGGAACATTTTAGTGATGTTAACAACAATGCAAAAGCCAAAGTTTTATCAGAAACCTTGGATGAGGCCACCGAAAAACTTTTGGAAAACAAAAAAGGGCCTTCCAGAAAAGCTGGTGAATTGGATAATCGAGGCAGCCATTTTTATTTAGCAATGTACTGGGCACAAGAACTTGCCAACCAAAACAAAGACCAAGTTTTAAAAGAGGAGTTTACTACAATTGCCAAACAATTAACTGATAACGAATCAGTAATTGTAAACGAGCTAAATAACATTCAAGGAAACCCAGTTAGTATTGGTGGTTACTATGAACCTAACGATGCTTTGGCCAATCAAGTGATGCGCCCAAGCAAAACACTAAACAGTATTATTGGTTAAATAAAATATAAAGTTAAGTTTAAAAGCCCCTGTAATGGGGCTTTTTTTATATTTTTATTAAAAAAATTCATGCATAAAATCCTTTTGTGGTTTATTTCGCTACTCATTTTAAATAATTTGTTGTTAAATGCTCAAGATAAATTTACCATAAGTGGAACCATTTCAGAAAAGAATAGTAACGAAACCTTAATAGGTGTAAATGTTATTTTTCCGGAAATACAATCTGGAACCACGACAAATGAATATGGTTTTTATTCCATTACTTTGCCAAAAGGCACTTACGACATAGTTATTAGCTATCTAGGATTCAAAACAATTTCTGAAACACTCACATTATCTGAAAATATTGTGAAAAATTTCAGTTTAACGGAGTCCCTCGAAAACTTAGATGAAATCATTATTACAGAAGATATTGAAAGGCTAAATATTAAAACGCCCCAAATGAGTATCAATAGGCTATCTGCCAATACCATAAAGGATATTCCGGTAGTTTTGGGGGAAGCCGATATCATTAAGGCCATTACCTTACTACCAGGTGTTACTAATGCTGGCGAAGGCGCATCGGGATTTAATGTAAGAGGTGGTGCAACTGATCAAAATTTAATACTTCTGGATGAAGCAACCATTTATAATTCGTCACATTTATTCGGATTTTTTTCAGTATTTAATCCAGATGCCATTAAAGACCTTCGCTTATATAAAGGAGGTATTCCAGCACGTTATGGAGGACGGGTATCTTCGGTCTTAGATATTTATCAAAAGGAAGGCAACAGCAAGGCCTTTCATATGAACGGAGGTCTTGGTTTAATATCCAGTAGACTCCTGGTAGAAGGACCTCTTAAAAAAGAAAAAGGATCGTTTCTTTTTGGAGGCCGATCCAGTTACGCCCACTTATTTTTGCCGCTTTTTGATTTGGATAATGTTGCTTATTTCTACGATTTAAATACAAAATTGAGTTACAAAATAAACAACAGAAACAACATTTACTTGTCTGGTTATTTTGGTCGTGATGTTTTTAGAATCCAAGATTCATTCGAAAATTCTTATGGTAATGCTGTTTTTAACTTTAGGTGGAACCATTTATTTTCAGATAAATTATTTTCCAATTTATCATTAATTTACTCTAACTATGATTACGATTTAAAGCTAAGCTTTGTAGAATTCGACTGGGTTTCGGGCATTAAAAACTTCAATTTGAAATACGACTTTAAGCATTACATTAATAATAAATTTAAACTTCAATATGGTTTAAATAGTATTTATTACAAGTTTAATCCAGGAGATATAAAACCAACAACCGAATCCTCTGGGATAAACCCGTTTAAACTTACCGATAAGTATGCCTTAGAAAACGCTATTTATTTAGATTCCGAACATCAAGTGTCTGATAAATTATCCCTTTCATACGGATTACGCCTAAGTACTTTTCATCGAATGGGACAAAAAGAATTAAACGTTTATGAAAATGACCAACCAGTCCTATTTAACGATAACTTTCAAATCTATGAAAAAGCAGATCCAATAGACGTAGAAATTTTTAAACGCAGTGATGTAATTGCTAAGTTTTTAAATATAGAACCCCGTGCTTCATTAGCATACCAGCTCAACGCTAAAAACTCTATTAAAGCAAGCTACAATAGGATGAGTCAATACTTACACCTATTGTCCAATACAAATTCACCTACTCCTTTGGATGTCTGGACACCTAGTGGAAAATATGTTAAACCCCAATTGTTGGATCAATTTGCTGTTGGCTTTTTTACAGATTTCAAAGAAAGCGACTATACATTGGAAATCGAAAGTTTTTTTAAAACCGTTAAAAACAGGATCGATTACATTGATGGTGCCGATTTAGTAGCGAATAACGCCATAGAACAGGTTATTTTAAATGGCCGGGCAAGAGCTTATGGCCTTGAACTCCTTTTAAGAAAAAATGAAGGCCGCCTTAAGGGTTGGCTAGCCTATACCCTATCAAAATCAGAACAGCAAACAGAAGGTAGAACATCACAAGAATCTGGAATTAACAATGGGCTTTGGTATAAAACGCCTTTTGACAAAACACATGATTTATCTGTTACAGGCAGCTATGAATTGAATGGGAAATGGAAACTAAACTCCAACTTTGTATTTCAAACGGGACAACCAACTACCTTTCCTGATGGTCAATATGAATTTAATGGCATAACCATTCCAAACTATAATGATAGAAATACTGATAGGTTGCCTTCATACCACCGTATTGATATTTCAGCAAGATATACCCCAAAACCAGATAAAACTAATGGTTGGAAAAGTTATTGGACATTTGGAATCTATAATTTGTATAATAGAAGAAATGCTGCGTCAATCGCTTTTAGAAGAAATCAGGATAATGGCAAAAATGAAGCTAACCGCTTATCAATATTTGGGGTCGTCCCTTCTATATCCTACAATTTTAAGTTTTAGCTCATGAAAAAATTAATCTATATAATGGTATTGGTTATTAGTTTTTCTTCTTGTGAAGATGTTATAGATGTAGATTTAAAAACCACCGACCCAAAATTAGTTATAGATGCATCCATAAACTGGGTTAATGGAACCACGGGAAACTTACAATTTGTAAAATTGACATTGACCGCACCTTTTTTTAATGATGATGTACCCCCTGCTACTGGAGCAACGGTAGTAGTAACCGATGCATTTAACAATACTTACAATTTCATTGAAGAAGGGCTAACAGGTGTTTACAAAAACGACTCTTTTGTTCCAGAAATTAACGGCATATACCGCTTAACTATTATCTATAATAACGAAACTTATACCGCTACAGAGAAACTCATGCCGGTTAGTTCAATTGAATATGTAGAACAAAAAAACGATGGAGGCTTTAGTGGTAATGAAACAGAAATTGAAGCTTATTACACAGACCCCAAAGGGATCAATAATTATTATCTATTTGAATTTATAAATACTTCAACTAATATTGTAAGTCTGGAAGTTTATGATGATGAGTTTACAGACGGCAATCAAATATTTGCTTTCCACTCAGAAGAAGATTTAGAAACTGGAGATATACTTGAAATAAGAAACTATGGAATTTCAAAACAGTTTTTTGAATATTTGAGTATACTTCTGCAACAATCTGATGAAGAATCTGGTGATCCCTTCGAAGTACAACCAGCAACAGTAAGGGGCAATTGTATAAACGAAACTAATCCTAAAAATTATCCTTTGGGCTACTTTAGGGCTTCACAGGTAGATACTTTCACTTATGATATAAAATAATTTTACAGATAATCATTGATAAAATAGTTATCCTAAATATTTTATGGAAAATTCACACTTGGTTTAACTTTACTCATTTACTAGAAAGTTAATATATATTTTCATTTAGTTTTGGAGAATTTTTAAATGAAAAAATTCATGTACTTTTGTGGAGTATGGATTTTATAAAAGTAACTGAACAGGATTCCAACTACAATCATCTTGAAAAGATGAGTGTAAAAGAGTTGCTTCAAAATATAAATAACGAAGACAAAACTGTTCCTTTTGCAGTTGAAAAAGCGCTCCCACAAATTGAAATATTAATACAACAAATTGTAAAACAATTAAGTAATGGTGGCCGTTTATTCTATACTGGTGCTGGAACCAGCGGTCGTTTGGGTATTTTGGATGCTTCAGAATGTCCACCAACTTATGGTGTATCTCGCAATTTGGTTATTGGATTGATTGCTGGAGGTGATACAGCCATTAGAAACTCTGTTGAATATGCTGAAGATTCAACCACCCAAGGTTGGAAAGACCTTAAAGCCTATAATATTTCAAGTAAAGATGTTGTTGTTGGAATTGCCGCCTCAGGAACCACACCTTATGTTATTGGGGCACTAAAAAAATGTAACGAAAACAATATTATTACTGGCTGTATAACTTGTAATCACAACAGTCCCTTATCAAATACAGCTCAATATCCTATAGAAGTTATTGTTGGCCCCGAATTTGTTACCGGAAGCTCTAGGATGAAATCTGGTACCGCACAAAAACTAGTCCTCAATATGATTACCACTACTACCATGATACAACTAGGCCATATAAAAGGCAATAAAATGGTAGACATGCAATTAAGCAATGACAAACTTGTGGATAGAGGAACCAAAATGGTGATGAAAGAGCTTAATATTCCTTTAGGTGAAGCACAAAAGCTTTTAAATAAATTTGGAAGTGTTCGATTAGCAATTCAACATTATAATGACAGATACTAAAAGAACGGATAAAAATATTCTTTTAAAAGGACTTAAACTAATGGGGGGAGCTTTAGCATGCATGTTTATTGGCCCTTCACTTATTTACATTTCACAAACAAAAATAAAACCTCCTATTGATATGGTTATTCTAATAATAGCCATTGTACTTTGCTGCTTGGCATTATACCTAGCCTATAAGGGAATTAATACAATTTTAGATAGTATGTTTAAAAAAAACTCTAATTAAGATTAGGTGCTTTTGGAGTTGTTGGGTTATACCCAAAATCAGTATCATTTATAACAATATTTAGACGATCCAAAATATAACTAATAATGGCGTAATGGTGTATGGTATGGCTATTGGCTTGGGCAAACAAAGCCGCATAGGTATAAGGCATTTCAATTACCCCAACTCCTAAATCGTCATAAACTGTAACTTGATCTTCAAGATTTCTATCCGTAGCCAAAAGTTTAACAATGATTTGCTCCAGATAGTCGGAAGCTTGTTTACAGCATGTTTCTATATTTTCATTACGCTTTCGAGCGGTTAAATCAACTTTTTCGCCATCTTTACTCATCAAAATACAATCATAAAAATCTAAGATATGTCTAATATGTCCTCCTATGCTGGAGTAATACGGCGAAATAGATTTATTGGTTAAAGTAGCATCGTCTAAATTGGATAATAGGAGTTTTGATTTTTGAAGCGTTTTTAGTGTTGATTGAAGAATGCTGTTCATAAAGACTAAAATACTAATTTTATTTAAGAAAAAATTTATGCCTTTAGTCTAAAACTTACATTTAAAACTTTGCCAGTCTTGTTTCTTATCGTGAAATACAGGCTGTATAAGTTCCTAAATAAGGGTTAAACCCTAAAATACCTTCCTTAACCTCCTGTGAAGTCATATAAGCAAACACTGTATAATACCTTATAAAAAATAAGTATTTATAGAGGTAATAGTTATCTAAATCGTTTATTTCTTCAGGTGTCGAACCCATCAAGTTATACACTTTGTTTTGATCTTCTTCATTTAAATCGAAATACCTAGAAATCATTTTTTTTGTTTCTTTTGTACTCGCTTCTGAAATATCCTTTTTGAAAAGTGATTTAAATGCTTGTTGAAAAGCTATTCCACCTTTAGTAAAATTTTCCTGTTCAACTTTAGTTACCACGTCATTTAACAACTCATCTAAAAACTGGGGAACATTTACATCTAAAGCTCCTAAAGTATCTGTTTTGGGTAATATAACATTGGTTATTTGCTCTAAAACAATAGCTTGCGACTTGTTTAAAAAGATAGGATACCAAGATAATCCCTTTTCTTTTGAACAAGAGACCAACACCTTTAATAATGTTGGCGTGGCTATGATACTTCCTGCGGAGAACGTTAAAGCCTTCAAAGCGTTTCTTCTATCCATATACTAAAACACATTCATTTTTAATTGTTTAGCTGCATGGTTTGCAGCCCGAGCCGATAAAGCCATATACGTTAACGAAGGATTTTGATAAGCAGACGAGGTCATGCAAGAACCATCAGTAACATAAACATTTGGCACCGCATGAACCTGATTGTTTTTGTTTAAAACTGAAGTTTTAGGATTATGACCCATTCTCGCCGTTCCCATTTCATGGATAGCATGTCCTGGAAAACAAGGTTCATCGTACCCCTTAACGTCTTTAAAACCCGCTGATTTTAACATATTAACGGCCTCTTTTTGCATGTCTTCCCGCATCTTATGTTCGTTTTCTTTAAATTCACAATCGAAGGTTACGGTTGGCACACCCCATTCATCTGGTTCGTCTTTGTTGAGAGACATCTTATTATCATGGTAGGGTAAACATTCACCAAACCCTGTCATACCAATTACCCAGGGACCTGGTTTTAATAGTTTATCTTTCAAGGCTTCTCCATAAGAGAGTTCCCTTATAGCACTTTGCCAACTACTCCTACTCGCACTACCCTGAAACCCAAATCCACGCAAATAATCTTGCTTTGTGGCTTCGTCTCCTAAATTCCTGAATCTTGGAATATGGAAACTTGTTGGGCGTTGTCCAATATAGATTTTGTCCTCAAACCCCTCAACTGAAGCTGTCGCCCCAACTTTAAAATGATGATCCATTAAATTATGGCCCAATTCGCCACTATCATTTCCTAAACCGCTTGGAAATCTTTCAGAAGTGGAATTCAATAAAATAGACGTGCTACCAACTGTTGAAGCACAACAGAAGATAACTTTGGCTGAAAATTGAATCTTTTCATGGGTAACAGCATCAATAACCACAACTCCAGTAGCTAATTTTTTAGCATCATCATAAATAATTTTACTGACTATTGAATTGGGTCGAAGCGTCATGTTTCCTGTTTTAGCTGCGGCAGGAAGCGTAGAAGAATTACTGCTAAAATACCCTCCAAACAGGCAGCCCCTAATACACTGGTCGCGATATTGACAATTAGTCCTTCCTTCATGTTCCACATCACCCGTAAGGTGCGCAAAACGACCCATGGTTAAATAGCGATTGGTATAGTTTTCGGCAATTTTGCTTTTAAACTCCTGTTCTACACAGTTTAATTCCATTGGTGGTGTAAAAATACCGTCGGGCAAATAAGGAAGTCCTAATGTTTCACCACAAACTCCTATAAATCGTTCCACCCTATCATACCAAGGGGCAATATCCTTATAGCGAATGGGCCAGTCTACGGCTATTCCTTCTTTTTTGTTAGCTTCAAAATCGAGGTCACTTAGTCGTAAAGTTTGTCGTCCCCAAGTAATAGATCTCCCGCCAACATGATAGCCTCTAATCCAATCAAATCGCTTTTCTTCGGTATAGGGGTGTTTTAAATCATTTACAAACCAATGTTTACTCTCTTCACGTACAGCAAATCCTGTTCTGTTTTGCTTTTCTTGCTTTTTTAATTCTTCTTGGGGGACTAACCCTCGATATTTAAAATCCCAAACATTTTTATTGGCTGTTGGGTAATCCTCTATATGCTTTACCATTCGTCCTCGTTCAAGCACAAGCGTCCTTAAGCCATTTTCGCATAATTCCTTTGCCGCCCAGCCACCAGAAATCCCAGTACCTATAACAATGGCATCATAAACTTGGTCCATCAATCTTACTTCTTAATTTAGGGAATAAAAATAACTGTTTGCTAAAAGTTAAACAGGTTACAAATTTTTCATTTTAGGGTGCTAAATCCTTAATTCTTATGTTTCGGAACCAAAGTTCTGAACCATGTCCCAAAAATCCAATATGTCCTTTATTTCGCTTTAGTCCAGGATGGTCTTTACCATCTGCAGTACCATTTTTTGTTGCTTCATTAATGTTTCCTTCAACAATTACAGCTCCATTAAGCGTAATTTTAATAGTATCATCTTTCACCATAACTTCTTGATCGTTCCACTCTCCAACTGGCTTTAAATAACCACGCTTTGCTCCTATAATTCCATATACGGAACCATGGTATTGATACGGCTTTAGGTTTGCATAAATTGGAGCCGAATTGTCCAAAATCTGCAATTCTTTACCTACATATGCAGCATCACCTTCTAAAGGGGCGTGAATCCCTAATCCGTTATTGGCTCCAGGCGTTAATTTAAATTCAAAACGAAAAATAAAATCGGAATATTCATTGGCCGTGTATAAGTTACCTTGTCCACCACGTTTTGGTTCAACAGCAATTTCATTGTTCTTGACAATATAATCTACTTTATTTCCAATCCAATAATCTAAATTTTTTCCATTAAATAACGATTTAAAGCCCTGTTGTTTTTCCTCTTTTGTTAACAGATCTTCTCCAGATGTGATCTCACGCACATAAACATTTCTAAACCCAAGATCTTCACCATGCGCTTGTAGTTCTATAGCTTCCTTTGGAAAAATCTTTTGTTTACGATCCCAATAATTTTCTAACGGTACATTATCGGTAACCAACACACCGTTTAAATAAACCGTTACCCGTTCTCCTATCATTTTTATACGAAAGGTATTCCATTCATCAACAGGGTTGTCAGCGACCTCCAAAGGCTTACTTTCATGCTTTTGATTATTATAGAGTCCGCCACTCCCTACCTGAGCTCCTGCATCAATCCTCTCAATATCCCAAATCTGAACTTGTGGTGTTCCTCTTAGATAAATACCACTATCACCACCATTTGTTATTTTCCAATCTACCAACATTTCAAAATCGCCATAATCTTTAATGGTACATATATTATTATAACCTTCTCCCTTAAATCCTATAACGCCATCTTTTACAAACCAATCCCTTAGCATTTGTTGGTTGGCTTCTTCCTGTGCCTTAACTAATTCTTCTTCAGACATTTTTTGTCTTGCAATGGGGTTTTTAACCAACCCTTCCCAGCCTGTCAAATCTTTACCATTAAAAATGGAAACAAAACCTTCTTCATTTGGCATATTCTTTAAAAAAGCCTTAACCGCTTTCTCTGTATAATTATCTGATTCCTTTAAATTATCAACACTTTTTGATACAATTTCCTTAACTAAAGTTCCACCCAATCCGTTGTTTTTTCCTAGTGAGGGTAATGCGATCTTAATGGTAGCATGGGATGCGGTTGATGACAATGCTTTATCTTCTAGAAACTCTGACACAAATACCAGTGCTAAAAAAGTCTTTATTTTTTCTGCTGCTTTAATAATCTGTTTCTTTTGGTTTACAGTAGTAGCATAAGGCAAAAGCTTTTTAACTAAAAGTAATTTTTGATCATCTGGAACATTGGAAATGGATACCTTAGTCAATGCTTCAGCAAACGCAACACCTCCTTTTTTATTGCTCTGTCCTAAAATACTTTGAGTTGAAATTAAAACAACTGTATTTATAATTATTAAAATTCTTTTCATGTATACTTAATTAATATTTCCAATAGTTTTTAAGAGCTGTGGTAACGCAAGTTTTATTAATTTCTCGAAAATAGAAAAAACTGACCAAACATTAGTTTATAAATCTTGCTTTATCAAAACACACTTTATTGTACACTAAAAAATATAACTTACAATTATTTATTATATTTATGTAAACATTTGATTTATAATGAGTCTTGACAAAAAGTTGATATCAGCCGAAATGATTATTTGCTAATTTCTTATGAAATATAAAACCAATAAAATTTAAATAAATGAAAACAAAAATTCTATTAACACTAACCCTTGTTTTAATAATATGCTGCAAAACTGATAAAAAAGAGAAGGCCAACCATTCTGTAACAACAGAAAAAATCGACAACAGTATAGAAGTAGTGACCAATGTAATGGATTTTGTATGTGTAGATACCATTAAATCTGGATGGAATACGTTTAAATATATTAACAAATCAAACGAACCCCATTTTTTAATGTTTGATGATTATCCAGATGACAAGACTATAGATACAATCAAATCTCAGGTTATGAAACCTTTTGATGACGGTATGATGTACATTATGAAAGGAGATATGGATGCTGCAATGAACGCCTTTGGCGCATTACCAGAATGGTTTCAAGATGTTAAATTTGTTGGGGGTACCGGTTTAATTTCCCCTGGAATGACTGCAAATGTAACCATTAAACTTGAACCAGGATTTCATATTATGGAATGCTATGTAAAAATGGAAAATGGAATGTTTCATGCCTCTATGGGAATGGCAAAAGAACTTTATATTTTAGAAGAAGATAGTGGCAATCAACCTCCAGAAGCTGATATTAATATTACTATTTCAAGTACAGAAGGAATTGTATATAACAAAGAAATCACTAAAGGAAACCATATTATATCAGTGTTTTTCAAGGATCAGATTGTTCATGAAAACTTTGTTGGTCATGATGTAAATCTTGTAAAGTTAAGTGATAATGCAAATCTAGATGAACTTGAAGCCTGGATGAATTGGATGAACCCAAAAGGTTTAATTTCCCCAGCTCCTGAAGGTGTTACCTTTTTAGGTGGCGTAAATAATGGCCTTACAAGTAACATTCAATATTTTGAGGTAAACTTAGAGCCCGGCAACTATGCTTTTATTGCAGAAGTCCCTAATAGTAAATCTAAAGGTATGTTTAAAACTTTTAGTATTATAGAATAAAATAGAAACTTAAACAAAAAACCCCTCACTAAAAACAGTGAGGGGTTTCCAAAAAAGGCAACGACCTACTCTCCCACAGATGCAGTACCATCGGCGCTAACGGGCTTAACTTCTCTGTTCGGAATGGTAAGAG
>NZ_JAIOUU010000031.1:0-17797 GCF_019931125.1 Aestuariivivens sp. NBU2969 | reverse complement strand
CGGCAACCGATATTGAATTTCCTGCAACAGATAAGGTGCGTTTAAAAATCGAAAATGCCTTGGCATGCCCTTTAATAAGTACTTTTAGTGTGATTGGCAAATAAAGGTAGTGCTTAAAAGAGGGTCAACTTATTAAAATTATTATTGAATGAGTTAATTAATACATTATGAAGAATAAATTCTTACTGCTTTTTTTAACAGTTATTTTAATATATAGCTGTGCAGAGCAGACCCGTAACCCAAATGGAGAAAAAATTAATGAAAATACAGAATGGACACATACGTGGATTGTAAATACCAACGATACACTTAAGCCTAAGGTATTGATAATAGGCGATTCGCATGTGGAAAGATATTATCCTGTTGTGGCCCGGAATCTTGGTGACAGTGTAAGCTGCAGCAAATTTACAAGCTCAAAAAGCCTGGGAGACCCTGTTTTTATTAAGCAACTTGAGTCGGTTTTAATGATAAATGAGTTTGATATCATAGCGTTCAACAATGGCCTACACGGAGCAGATTACAATATTGAACAGTATGCCGGTTACATTCCGGTGGTTTATGAATTATTGAAGAAAAATGCAAAGCAATCTGTTATTTGGGTGAATAATACTGCCATAAGAGAAAAGAACAACATTGAAGCATTTGCAGACAGGAACAAACAAATTATTGAACGCAATAGCTTCATTTCGGAATTTACAAAAGAGAACAATATTAAACTAGTTGATTTTTATTCAGCTACAGCTAATAATATAGACTATTATAATAATGATGGGATACATTTTAATAATGAAGGGGTTGCTAAAGAAGCAACCCTTTTAACCGAAAGAGTTTTTCAGATTTTAAGGAAAGAGCATTAAAGTTTTGTTAGATAAATTTGGGCTTTTTGGGTTATTTTTTTCTCAAAACTAAAATTAATATGCTTTTTTATATTTGAATTTAAAAGAAATATTGGAACACATGAAATTAAAAATACTAATCATATTAGTTCTGTTTTCAACACTAGTTTCAGCACACGAATACCATGTTTCAAAAAAAGGTAATGATGAAAACTTAGGTAATGAGAGCGCACCATTCTTAACCATCCAAAAGGCTGCTAGCATGGCAATGCCTGGCGATACAATTACAGTTCATAAGGGAATTTACCGTGAATGGGTGAATCCTCCTCGTGGGGGTGATTCAGATAGCGGGAGAATTGTATATCGTGCAGCAAAGGGCGATAAGGTAGAGATAAAAGGTTCGGAGCAAATAAATAACTGGACTAAATTTGAGGGGAATGTTTGGAAGGTCACTATTCCAAATACGTTTTTTGGAAATTATAATCCTTATAAAGATAAAATAAAAGGTGATTGGTTTTGGGACAATGGCAGAGTTCATCATACTGGCGAAGTATATTTGAATGGAAAATCATTGTGGGAAATGGAAATGCTTGAAAAGGTTTTGAATCCGCAACCAGTAATAGAAGCTCATGATTCAGAAGGCTCAATTTATACATGGTATTGCGAAGTCGACAAGGTCAATACCCATATATACGCCAATTTTCAAGAATCTAACCCCAATGAGGAATTAGTAGAAATTAATGTGCGTAAAGCTTGTTTTTATCCAATCGAAAATTACATCAATTACATTACAGTTAGTGGTTTTCAAATGAGCCAGGCTGCTACACCGTGGGCACCGCCTACTGCCGAACAAATAGGATTAGTTGGTACCAACTGGAGTAAAGGCTGGATAATAGAGAACAACATAATCAGTAATTCAAAATGCTCAGGAATTACCTTGGGTAAACATGGCGATGAATTTGATAACACCTCTGAGAATTCGGCAGAGGGTTATGTTGAAACCATTAAGCGCGCTCTTGCACGCGGTTGGAATAAAGAAAAAATAGGGTCGCATATTATTCGTAACAATGTCATTTCTGACTGCGAACAAACCGGAATTTGTGGCAGCATGGGAGGCATTTTCAGTATAATTGAAAACAACCATATCTCCAGAATTTACACAAAACGAATGTGGTCCGGAGCTGAAATGGGGGGTATAAAAATTCATGCTTCCATTGATATGCTTATTCAAAATAATCACATTTCGCATTGTGACCGTGGTTTATGGCTCGACTGGATGAGCCAGGGATGCAGGGTTAGGAGAAATCTTTTTCACCACAATACCAGGCAAGATCTATTTGTAGAAGTAAATCACGGACCGTTTCTTGTTGATAATAATATTATGTTGTCGGATATGGCCATTCGCGATATGTCGCAAGGTGGTGCTTATGTGCACAACCTGTTAGTTGGCAATATAGAAGTAATACCTGTGCCTGACAGAGAAACACCATACCATTTTCCACATCAAACTAAGCTGGCGGGATTACAAGCAACCAAATGTGGAGACAATCGTTTTTACAACAATATTTTTGTTGGCGGTGCTACTGGAAGTAAAAACAGTTGTTCTGGATTAGGAGCCTACAAAAATACCGAATTGCCAATGTGGGTTAATGGCAATGTTTATTTGAATCGGGCAGAACCTTTTGATGCAGAATCTAATAAATTGGTATTAGATTATAATCCTGAAATAACAATAAAAGAGACAGGAGAAGGTTTATTGCTCTCAATGAATATAAACAAGAAAATCATTAAGATGCAAAATAGTGTTGTGAACACTACCTTATTGGGAAAAGCATTAATTCCGGATTTGCAATTTGTTAATGCAGATGACTCACCTTTACAAATTGGGCAAGACTTCTTTGGAAATGGCAGATGTGAAAAAAATCCTACTGCAGGGCCATTTGAAGACCTAAATAAAGGCACTATTTCTTATGTGTTTTATAACAAACTATAAAAAAAATAAACGAGCATTTAAATTTTAATTATCCAAATTGACTCACAAGAGGATGAACAAATTTATTTGAGAGTTCCATTTGACCACTTAAAAAATAAAATTTAAAAGATGAAAAATACAATTGGCCTATTGTTTTTGTGTTGCGTCATGTTTAGCTGTACAAGCTCAAATAGTGAACATAATGGAGAGGTGAAAAATGAAAATACCGAATGGTCACGTACATGGCTTGTAAATACTAATGATACGATTCTACCAAAAGTTCTTATAGTAGGAGACTCTCATGTTGAAAGATACTATGAAGTTATAGCAAAGAAAATAGGCGATAAGGTTAGTTGTAGCAAATTTACTACTTCTAAAAGCCTTGGTGATCCGGTTTTTATTAAACAATTAGAATCAGTACTCACCATCAATAATTTCGACATAATCACATTTAATAACGGGTTGCATGGTGGTGATTATAGTATCGAGGAATATGGAACCCATGTGAGTATTGTAAATGAATTATTAAAACAAAATGCTAAAGATGCCGTGGTTTGGGTTAATATAACTGCCATACGAGAAAAAAATAATTTGTCACAGTTTGCTAAACGAAATGATCAAATTATTGAGAGGAATAAGTTCTTATTTGAGTTTACTCAAAAAAATAATGTTCCATTAATTGATTTTTATTCAGAGACTGCTGATGAATTAAAATATTATAGCAACGATGGCATACATTTTAATGATACGGGTGTTGCTAAGGAAGCCGATTTAATTACAGAGTACATCCATAATATTCTAATCTCACAAAAGTTTAGTGAAGCAAAATAAACAGAACACATCTATGAAAATACAAGTAATTTTATTTCTCGTATTATGCCTATACGCTTGCTCTCGCGGGCCAGAGAAGGCATCAATGGTTACCTCACAAACTGATCCGGTTAGCGCATTTGCTCATGAAGAATTGATGCATTTGACCGAAAAAAGCGGTAGTTTCATTTTTGTCGATAGCTCGTGTATAAATGAAGCAAATTGGTTATTCCATTTTGAAAAAGATACAAGCATGGCACCATACCAATTTGCATATTCAAGCAACGAAAAAAAAGGGAAAAACCATGTTGTATTCAAAGGGGCAAATGCTACTACACAGCTACATGCTCTTTATAGCTTTTTAGAAAAAGGAGGTTATCGATTTGAAATCACTGGACCCAAGCTAAAAAACGGTTTAATACTTGACTCATTAAAAAATCAAGAGGAAACTATTCTACCTACTGTAAAGAAGCGTGGCATCCGTCAGCATATTAATTTTCCAATGGATGTGTCGGCATGGACAGAACATGAAGCCATAGAGTATATTCATAACCTTGCCAGGATGAAATTTAATTACATGACTTTTCATAGTTATCCCGGACAATGGTATGAAGTGAATCGTAAGGATACAACTGAATATGCCGGGCATTTCTTCTATGGGAAAACACATTTTATTCCAGACAATGACCAGATTAAACTAATGGCAACGAATGAAAAATATTTTTGTATTCCTGAAATAGAGCAAGTGTATGAAGATAAAGCCGAAAAGAGTAAGCAAGCAATGCAATGGTTGCATAAGATTATGTCTGAAACTAAAAGATCCGGGATGCAACTACAGTTTTCATTTGAACCTCGCAGTACAGATGTTGAGGTAGGTAAGACTGTGGAAACAGTGAAAGCCATTTTGAAGGAATACCCAATGATTGATGCTTTAGAGTTTATCACTGAAGAAGCTGGTGGATGGGGAGCATATACAACCAGAAGGCAAACCGAGGAGATGATTCGTCAACACTATGGGGATAGATATTGGCAAGATGATATTGTAATGAATCCAATTAGGGAAGAGCAGACCGACTTGGCTTATATATATGGCCAGGTAGGACATAGTGCTAAAGTCATCGATCATCTGAAGAATAACAACATCATAAATGATGCATTAAGTGCAAAAATTGGTGTCTATTGTGCAATACCTGACTACGCTAAAGCTGCCTATTATTTAGCACGTCAAAATGCACCTGATATTGAAGTTGCAATATTATCAGGACATCAAAGCTCAAGAGTAAAAAACAATGTGCCAAAAATTATACGTGATACGGACTGGAATCAATCAGTTATTTATTCATGGATAGAATTTGATGGGATGATGTTTCTTCAACAAAACGGTGTTAGTGGTATTATGTCAACAATAGACTATGCCAGTAAGCAATCATCTGATGGCACCGTTAATGCAATTTTGTATAATCATTGGCGTACTGCTGAAAATTATATAACAGCAAGGTATGCATCTGAGTCGGCCATCAAGGGTGCAATAAAACCAAGTGATTTTTACGATGATTTTGCTTCTTTCTACGAAATAAAGCCCAGAGAAAAATTTATACTTGCCATGGAAGCTTTGGATCAAGTTGATATTTATGGTACTGATAGTCTTGGAAACTTTGGCTTTTGTTGGGAAGGACGATGGAGAAATGGTTTTCCGGTGACGAGTTACAAATTATCACGATTGAAAAAGCTGTATGATGGTTATGAAGTTGTAAGGCAACATTTAAAAGAGTGTGCCGATGCTACAATAAGTGAGGTTGGCAAAAATCAATTATCATTTTTAGATAACAGGTTAATGGCAACATTACTATATATTAAGGCATTTCAAAAAGCGTGGGAACTAGATAAATTTGATACTGCCAATGAATTATCGGAAAAGGATAAACGCGCATATGTTAACATTTGTAATGAGGTGTTAGCAATTTTTGATCAATTTATTACGATTTATTCGCAACAAAATGTAGATAGAGGTTGCGTTGGTAACCTGGTCAGTTTATGGTATGGTCCAATAAGAGGTGTAAAAATACTGAGGCAAAAACATGGAGATGTGCCTTTAACAGAATCAATACCTTCTGATACGCCTATTGACGAACCTCCGTTACCAATCGTTAATGTAACATATAATTAGGTAGATGTTTCAGAGAACGTGTTCAAAGAGTGATATAACTTTATTAACATAGGTATTGGAGTTGTAAACACCACTGGTTTTGTTGATAAAGTATAGTTAAAATGAAATAATAAAACCATAATAACTTATAAAAATTAGCTTAATAATGATAAATAAATGTATTAATATAACCAATGGTATGCATAAAGCATCAGGTTTAATAATCCTGGTTCTGTTATGGCTGATAGCCATTTCCTGCAAAGGAAAGTCAGCAGTTATGAATGGTATAATTGAAGAGCCGAACAGAAGTAATACGGTTAGTATATGCTGTGATGAAAACAACGATTTGTACCAGTTGTTAAAGACCCGGGAACAGAACTGCCAGCGTTATGATGATATTGCTGAGGCCCTGAAGGCCAGCCCGGGCAATGAAACCCTTTTGGTATTGGCAAAAGATTATCCGGCTAAAAAAACAATGCTTCCTGCCGATTTTTATACAAAGGCCAAAGAAAAGAATCTAAAGGTTTTTGTGGAGTTCCCTGACCGTTTACCATCGGGAGAAACCGGAGAAATCAAGTCGACAGAAAAAGAAAGGATTGTTGTTGCCTCAACGTTTCTGGGTAAAGAACACAATTTGAGCATCGTTGATGCTGGTCTATATTCGTATGTTAACGTACCCGATAGGGAGTGTCACCTGAAAGGAGCCAAAGTGGCCGGTTTTAAAGTGGCCATTTATGGTTTAGACGATACACCTAACTTTCCGGTGCTTTTTGAAGATGATGGTGTATTAATATCAACAACAAAGCTAAGTGATTTTTTAAAAGGTCGTTATGCGCCTTACGACAATTGCAGAAATGTCTTAGAGGGCATTTTTTCGCTTCTTTCCATTGGTATGGATAAAGAAGATGTCCAATGGGAACCTTTGGTAAAGCCGGCCTATGGTCCAGAGGATGTCCTGACGGTCAATGCTTACCAAAATGCAATTGAGCGCGGTGCAGCCTGGTATGAAAAATCACGGTTTTTGATTCATCCTGATTGGAAGGATACCTGGAAACAAATTAATATACAGAAATTACCAGTTGGTCCACCCATGGATTTATCCTTACCCTCCGGAGATGGTTCGCTAGGCATCATGGAAGGGCACTATTCATGGATTAACCCGGATGGAAGTCAGCAGTACCGTTACTGGTTACGGGGCGATTGTGTGGCCGAGTCTGCCATGACCTATGCTATGGCAAACAATATTAAAGGAAATCCACAATATCAGGATGTTGCTACCAACCTGATGAACTTCCTGTTTAATACAAACACTTTTAAAACAGTAAGCAGCAAAGATCCGGCAAAATCTTCCTATGGGTTGATAGGCTGGGCTGATACGCATACTAACCGTTATTATGGCGATGATAACGCCCGAATAATTCTTGGAACCATTTTGGCCTCAATTACGATGGAGAATAGTACTTGGGACAAACAGATAACAGAATTGATCCTGGCTAATTTTCGTACTTCCGGTAAAAAGGGATTCCGAAGTGGAGCCCTAATGGGTGAAAACATAGACCAGCTTACCTGGCAGGTGTTAATGGAAAGAGACCTGGAGAACATAGCCCCGCATTATGAATCGTGGCTTTGGGCCACATATCTCTGGTTGTATGATAAAACGGGTTACAAACCACTATTAGACAAAGCCAAAACAGCGATAAAAATTACGATGGATAACTACCCGGCAAACTGGCTATGGGCCAATGGCCTTCAGCAGGAGCGGGCTAGGATGATACTGCCCCTGTCGTGGCTGGTACGAACTGAAGATACATCTCAGCATAGAGCATGGTTGAAGCAAATATGTGACGATTTATTAACAAATCAGGTGGCTTGCGGCGCCCTGCAGGAAGAATTGGGTATAGGTGGCAATGGTAAGTACGGGGCTCCCAAAAGCAATGACCATTACGGCTCAACCGAAGCACCACTTATTCAGTTTAACGGGGAACCGGTGGCTGACATGCTTTATACTACCAACTTTGCTTTTTTTGCACTGAATGAAGCGGCAAGGGCAACGGGTGAAACAAAATATTTGGAAGCAGTGGATAAGCTGGCTGATTTTTTGGTTCGTATCCAAACCACCACCAATGGACGTGCCGATCTTGATGGTTGTTGGTTCCGGGCTTTCGATTACGAAAACTGGGAGTATTATGGTTCTAATGCCGACCACGGTTGGGGAGCCTGGGGAACGCTTACCGGTTGGACGCAGAGTTTTATTACAACAACGCTTGCTCTGAAGTTAAAAGATACAAGCTTCTGGGATATCACGAAACAATCGACCATCGGCAGCAATATGGATGAAATCTGGAACCAAATGTTACCGGGAGTGGAACACTAATGAATAGGAAGTACAAAGTTTAAAACAATATTAAGCAAACAATGAATATTGAAGAATATGCTGTTTTATATAAAAGCACACTATTAGAAAACGTTCTTCCGTTTTGGGAGAACCACTCTCTTGATCTTAAACATGGTGGTTATTTTACTTGCCTCGACAGGGAAGGTAAAGTGTATGATACCGATAAGTTTATCTGGCTTCAGTGTCGTCAGGTGTGGCTGTTTTCAATGCTGTATAATAATATGGAGGCCAAACAGGAATGGTTGGAAATAGCAGAACATGGTGCCCATTTTCTAATGAATAATGGAATGGACAAGGAGGGCAACTGGTATTTTTCACTTACCAAAGAGGGCGAACCCCTTGTTCAACCCTACAACATTTTTTCGGATTGTTTTGCGGCTATGGCTTTTGCACAGTTGGGGAAAGCCTCAGGAAATGAAGCGTACAGTAACTTGGCGAAAAAAACATTTCTGAATATCCTTGGCAGAAAGGAAAATCCGAAAGGAAAGTATGATAAATCATTCCCGGGAACACGTCCGGCTAAAGGTTTTGCCCTGCCTATGATTTTATCAAATCTGGTAATGGAATTGGAGCATGTGTTGGATGCTTCGCTGGTAAATGAAACCATAGCGTTTGCTACCAAAGAAGTGATGGATGTATTCTACCGAAAAGAGCATGGTCTAATTGTGGAAACAGTGGCGACCAACGGTAGCTTTATGGATACTTTTGATGGGCGACTTGTTAATCCCGGTCACGGATTGGAGGCTATGTGGTTTATGATGGATATTGGCAGGCGTAACGGAGATGATAAGCTGATAGAAAAGACCATTGATATTTCGTTTAATATTCTCGATTTTGGTTGGGACCAGAAGTACGGTGGCATCTTTTATTTTAAAGACCTGTTGGGCAACCCGCCTGACCGCCTTGATTGGGACCAAAAATTATGGTGGGTACACCAGGAGGCTATTTTAGCTATGTTAAAAGGCTATGCTAACACCGGAAATAAAAAATGCTGGGAGTGGTTCAGGAAACTTCATGATTATACCTGGGAACACTTTGCCGATAAGGAGTACGGTGAGTGGTATGGCTACCTGAACCGACAAGGTGAGGTATTGCTGCCCTTAAAGGGAGGAAAGTGGAAAGGGTGTTTTCATACTCCCCGTTTCTTATATCAAGGTTGGAAGACATTGAATCAAATTGATAAAAATAACAAATAAGAATATGCAGCTTACAACCGCTTACTCAGAAAAGGGGAATAAACGCTTCCTGGCACTAATATGTTTTGTGGCCTCATTGGGTGGTGTGCTTTTTGGCTTTGATACAGCCGTTATTTCCGGAACGTTTACTTTTGTTGAAAGCTATTTTTCGCTCAGTAAAATTGAAGTGGGCTGGTTTGCCAGTTCGGCACTGGTAGGTGCCATCGCAGGTGCTGCCATCGCGGGCGCTTTAAGTGACAAGTACGGCAGAAAACCCGTTCTAATGGTGGCTGCTTTGTTGTTTTTTGTTTCTGCTTTTGGTTCGGCCATTCCTCAACACTTCGTAGCTCTTATTTTTGCCAGGCTCATTGGCGGCATTGGTGTTGGTATAGCCTCAGTATTGGCACCTTTGTATATTTCAGAGGTTGCACCACCAAAAATCAGGGGCAGGCTCGTTGCCTTATATCAGCTTTCCATAGTAATAGGCATTCTTTTGGCATACTTCTCTAATTGGTGGCTCTTAAATATTTCACACAATAATGACCTACCTGCAACTGTTGCAACCGGCATATTTCATAAATATCTGGTTGCTGATGTATGGCGTGGCATGTTTGGCTCTGAAATGATTCCTTCCGGGCTCTTTATTCTTTTGTTGTTTTTAATTCCTGAAAGTCCTCGCTGGCTTATAAAGAATGGTCTCCATGATAAAGGCTATGCTATCCTTCTAAGAATAAGTGGAGTTAAAATTGCTAATACTGAATTGGAAGAAATCCGCCAAACCGATAATCATGTAAAAGGAAAAATAAGTGAATTAATCAAACCCGGTTTGCGCCTTGCTTTAATTGTAGGTGTAGGCTTATCTGTTTTTGGACAATTTACGGGCGTAAACATTATTGTTTATTATGGCCCTACCATACTTGAAAGTGCCGGTTTTAAACTGGACAGTGCCCTTCAGTTTCAGGTGGCAATAGGGATCATCAACCTGATTTTTACCATTATTGCTCTTTGGAAGATAGATAGTTGGGGGCGCCGTCCTCTTCTTATATGGGGTATGGCATCTGTCTTCGTTTCATTATTCATCATTGCAACACAATTCTTGATAGGGCAAACTTCGGGTATTTGGATTGTGATAATGTTGAGCGTCTATATGGCAAGTCTTGCAATTTCAATCAATGCTGTTATTTGGGTGTTAATTGGTGAGATATTTCCAACCCGTATCAGGGGAAGGGCCATGTCGATAGCCACCTTTGTCAACTGGGGAATCAATTTCCTGACAGCATTTGTGTTTCCCTGGTATGTTGCCAAAATAGGAATGGCGGCCGGATTTTTCACCTTTGCGGCGATGTGCCTGTTGGCAACAATGTTCTTTTATAGATATGTACCTGAAACCAGGGGAAAAAGTCTGGAGGAGATAGAAGAGTTTTGGAAAGCTAAGAATAATAATATTTGAGGAGTAGAATGAAAATTTGTTCAATTTATTAAATGAATTATCTTTGATTTGGCAGAACAGTACAGAACAGTGCTTTATTGCCGAGATATAGATTGAAGAGTGTCAAGGTGTTGAATATAAAGGGGGTTAGTCCTGTTTTGTTAGTCAATTAATTGTGTAATAATTTTTCAAAAATAAATAGCTATGTTAATAAAAGAAATTCCAAATGGTCTACTAAAAATAGTGCTTGTTTCCTTTTTGGCATTTAGTGTATTGGCCTGCGATACTTTGAATGTTGTAAAAGAAAGAGGCAATGAATTTAAGGGGTATGAAATATTTGTAAATATTGAGGGGGACGACACAGCTGATGGATTAAGCCCTGAAACAGCTCTTAAAACAATTGAAGGAGCAAGAAACCTAATTCGCAGAAATGGTCTGAACAAGAATATGAAAGCCGATATATGTGTTTATATAGCACCTGGGCGTTATCAATTAGATAAAACTCTACGATTCGATGCTGAAGACTCAGGCTCAAATGGATACAATGTGGTTTATCGAAACTTAGAAGATGAAAAACCGGTCATGTGCGGTGGACGAACGGTGAAGAATTGGGAAAAAGTGACTGGAACAGATTATTACGTTGCTGATGTTTCAGAGGATTTGGGTTATGCTGGCTACTTTAAACAGCTCTACGTAAATGGTATTCGCGCACAGCAGGCTATTTCAAATAAGCCTTTTCGAGCAATAAGTGCACCTAAGTTTGGTGATATACAGAAAGGGGACGTTCGTTCTGCCATTAGTAAGCACCCTACAAGGCATTGGTGGAATGATCCGGAAACAGAACAAGAACTAGATGGTATTGAGTTTAGTAAACAGGACTTGCATAAGTCATATTCGAATGTTAATGATCTAAGTATACATGCTCTTCTGGTGTTTAAAATGCTTCAAATCCCGGTAGAAGAAATTATGGAAACAGATAGTTCCTATATTTTTCGTTTATCTAATTCCGATTTTCAATGGTGGACAACATGGCAGGATGCGTCAGGGGCGATGGGGCATTTCATCGTTAATGCTATTGAGGAGCTTGATGAGCCAGGTGAGTGGTGTTTAAATACAACTGAGGATAAAATATACTACATGCCTCATTCATGGGAAAATATAAATGAGGCAGATGTTTATGTTCCTGTGTTAGAGAGGTTGGTGGATTTTAGAGGAACCTATGCGGCAAGAATTAAAAACATAGTATTTGATGGTTTAGTTTTTCAGCATGGTAACTGGTTGTATCCTGAAAAGCATCTTTTAGGCAGATCACAGGCAGAAATAACCGGTCGTTACGACAGTGAAGTTCCTGGTCAGATAATACTGAACTATGCCGATGATGTGCAGATCAAAAACTCGGTATTTCGTCACTTGGGATCATGCGGTATTCAGCCATACGAGGGCACTATGCGTATCCGAATTGAGGGTAATTACTTTTATGATTTGAGTGCAGCAGCCGTTAGTACTGGAAAATGGTACACGGATAAATTGCTTTGCCCAGACAGTACGATTTGTAAACATACCCTCATCAGGAATAATGTAGTTAGAAATATTGGACGTGATTATTACCAGGCCAGTGCAATAAACACCTTTGCGGCCTATGATGTTATTATCGAGAATAATGATATTTCTGACATTGCCTATGCCGGTATCCATGCGCGTATAGGAGATAAACCTACACACCATACAGGTATTGGACGTTTGACTTATCGCCGGAACCTGCTTTCACGTTCTTCGTCTATGCACAAGTGGGGAATTCGTGATGGGGGAACTCTATATACTCATGGCTATTATCCTAATTGCCTGGTTGAAGAGAATTATGTGGTGTATACCAGTCAAAATGTGATGGATGTTTATTATGCAGATAACTGGAGTAATGATTCACGATGGCAGAATAATGTAAGTAAAGATTCTCATGCTGAGCATGTATGCAGAGCCTGGATGTCAAGTTCCGATAGGGTGATTTTTGATAATAATTATGGCGATGCTCCATGTCCGAGTGCTGGTGGAGCTCAACTAATTAACTACCATTATATTGAAAATGAACAGTGGCCGGATTCTGCCATAAGCATTATGAATAATGCCGGATTAGAAAAGGACTATCAGGATATGGCAACGCATGCATATGGACATGAAAGCTTGTTAAAAAATAAGCCAGTTATAGTGTCGTCTGAGAAAGATGAAAATATTGCGGAATATGGTAATGACAATAATTGGGAAACGTATTGGCATACGGCATCTGGCACAAATGGAAATGCCTGGTATCAAGTGGATATGGAGGATGCGTATGTTCTGGAAAAACTGGTGATAATCCCTGTTAAAGATCGCTTTGAATCCACATCCCGCTCCAATTATGAAGTTCAGGCTTCAAATGATTCTTCCTTTAAAGATTACACTGTATTGGCTGCGAAAAACGAGGTGGTAGCCTATTATAAAACCGATACCAAATGTAGTAATATGTGGGAAGTGTTTTTAAATGAACCTCAGCCATTTCGTTATCTGAGGATTGTTGCTAAGAATAAAACAGCCTCATTTAGTTTTGCTGAATTTGAAGCTTTTGGATATAAGAAAGTTGCAGAATAAGAGAATATGTTTGGCTGTTAGGAGATGTGCGCTTTTATATGATGAAGAAAATGACATAAATAATATTCAGAAATAGTGACATATAGTAATATTTATGTGAAATGCATAATCTAGTGATGGTGGAACACGTCTTACAATGTTAATGTATATATCATATTAATGTAACATGGGGTTCAATAAACCAGACGGAATATAAGTAAATGAGAGACAAATATAGGAGCCGATACAGGCGTCATCAGGAGAACAATTGGAAATATAATATTCTAGGAATTAGTAAAATGAAAAAACAATCAGGATTAAAAATAATTGCTTACGCATGTATTGCTATTTGTGAATTGGCATGTTCTTATCCAACAACTCATAATAAGGTAGATGGACAGGTTGCTGCAGAGTTTGTTCTTGATATGGTTCATAACAACCCGGGAGAAGCGCCCACGGTTTCAATGTATACGAATCCTGCCTTTGTCAAATCCAGAGGGTATAATGGAATGGGTACGCAATGGTATGTAAATTGTGCGATTACCTATGATAATTTTGAAGAGGGCATTGTACCCGAAGGCAGTGAAGAGCGAAACTGGATTGAAGCAAGAGCTGCAATGATCGATCAAAAATTAAAGGATTGTGATGCTGCCGGAATTGATGTGTTTGCTTTTACCGATATTTTTGTAGCTCCGCAGTCTCTCTGGAAAAAGTACGGACAAGCCATGGGGCAGGAAGAAACTGACCTGCATGGTTATGGAGGTGCTGTAAAAAATGTGCGCAAGCCTAATATACAGAATGAAATCATTCAAAAGCTGGTGAAGGCTCAAATCGATGGCATCTTCGAACGTTTCCCTTCACTTGATGGTCTGGTGCTTCGTTTTGGAGAAACTTATTTGCACGATACGCCTTTCCATATGGGTGGAAAACCTGTGCGGCAGGGAGAAGAAGGTATAAGTGACCATGTTAAATTACTGAACATACTGCGTGAGGAGTTATGTGTAAAGAGAAACAAAAAGCTTTTTTACCGAACCTGGGATTTTGGCTGGTTTCATACCGAACCAGAGGTTTATTTAGCGATAACCGATCAGGTTGAACCACACGAAAACCTGGTGTTTTCCATTAAACATACTAAAGGTGATTTTCTGCGTACATTCCCTTTTAATCCGACTTTAGGAATTGGTAAGCACCCTCAAATTGTTGAAGTACAATGTCAGCGTGAATACGAAGGAAAAGGAGCGCATCCAAACTACATTGCTGAAGCTGTTATCAATGGGTTTGAAGAATATGAGGACCTGGAAGGGCATAAATGTCTTGATGACTTAAAGGTAAACCCCAATTTTAAAGGAGTATGGACATGGTCGCGTGGTGGTGGTTGGAAGGGGCCATACATCAAAAATGAACTTTGGTGCGACCTGAATGCATATGTACTAAGCCAATGGGCGAAAGACATGAATATTGACGAGGCAACTATATTTAAAAATTATTGTCAGGATCTTGGTTTGTCGTCAAAGGATACTAAAAACTTTAGGCAGATTGCTATGCTTTCAAATAGAGGTGTTTTTTATGGCAGAAGCAGTAAAATAACTAAAATAAATCCTTGGTGGATTCGCGATCAGTTTATGGGGGGGCTAACAATTCCCGAATTTAACAATCATAATGATGAGGCCTGGGGTAAAACCAATAAGGAGTTTAATCATATTGTAGAGAATAATTTGACAGACGCTATTTTGGAAGAAAAGGCTGAGGCTGTTAAAATCTGGAAAGAAATTGAACAGTTGGCCAATCACTTTGATTCTGGAGATGAGTATTTTATTGACTATTTGAAAGTTTCATGTACTTATGGGCGAATAAAATATGAAATTATTCAGCAGGCATGGATCATTATGCTTAAAGGATTACAGGGAGATAAAACTGGAAACTACGATTCTGGCAGTATTAGAGATGCCTTTATTCAATATGAACGACTTTGGGTTGAATTCAGAGAACTAAAGGATAACAATACACAGTGTGCATCGCTCTACCTTCCGTTTAGTTTTAATAATCTTTATAAAGAGTTGCATAGTGATGAGGGGATGGATAAGGCTGTTAAAAAATATGTAGAAATAATAAGCAAGTAAACTCTTCGACAAATATTTACAAATGAAAATAAATATAACATATATACTACTGCTCTTAATTGTTTGGTTTTCTGGGAATAATGCTAATATCTATGGTCAAACAGAAGATAAACAAATAAGGTTCTTTGTTGCGCCTGATGGTAATGACCTAAATCCTGGTACAAAAGAAAAACCATTGGCAACCTTAACTGGAGCCAGAAATGCTGTTAGGGCTTACAGGCAAAATCATGATCTAAACTTATTGATTGAGGTTGTTATTCGTGATGGAATGTATGAGATGAAGGAACCATTCGTGTTACAACCAGAAGACGGTGGCACCATGCTGCATCCGATAGTATATAGGGCCGAACAAGGCAGTAAGCCTGTATTTAGCGGGGGCAAGAAAATTTGCGGATTTCGGGTCAATAAGAATGGAGCATGGGTAACGAACATTCCAGAGTGTTTATATTACAATTGGAGGTTTGATCAATTGTATGTAAATGGAAGAAGAGCTGTTTTAGCACGCACGCCTAATAGCGGTTATTTACAGATTGATGAAGTTAAACAGAATATCTGGTATCATGGTAAGGGGCGTGTCGCAGAGAAAGCTCAGCAGATATTTTCTTTTGATACGACCAACTTTATGCCTCTTAAGGATATAACCGATCAGGAATTACAAGATGTGCGCTTTAGAGCATATCATAAGTGGGATTTTACTTTACGCTTTATAGATCAGATAGATAGGGATAGTGCTAAAATCTACACAACAGGAAAAGGTATGAAGCCATGGAATCCAATAAAAAGTGGAGGGCGAATTGTATTTGAAAATTATGCCGCTGCACTGGATCAAGTAGGAGAATGGTTTTTAAATCAAAATGGCCAATTACAATACCTGCCATTACCCGGTGAAACACCAGAGAATTCTGAGGTAGTTGCTCCTGCGCTTGAACGATTAATATCAATAGAAGGCGATGCATCCAAAAATCAGTTTGTTGAGAACATAAAGTTTGAAGGTATTACTTTCTCTCATTGTCATTATAGAATGCCAAGCACTGGATCCGAACCAAATCAGGCCGCAGCCCTAATTGATGCCGCAGTCATGTTGCAAGGAGCTAAAAACATAGCATTCATCAATTGTGAGATTTCTCAAACAGGTCAGCATGGTTTGTGGTTTGGAAAGGGGTGTAGTGACAGTAAGGTAGAGCATTGTTATTTAAATGATTTAGGTGGAGGAGGTATTTATCTTGGTGATTTTTCATCTCAGGAAGGAATTAATCATACTCACAATATCAGGTTGCACAATAATATTATTCAAACAGGAGGTCAAGAGTTTCCAGCAGCTGTTGGGGTGTGGATTGGACACAGTTCCGATAATGAAGTATCGCATAATGATATTAGCAATTTCTATTATACCGGAATATCTGTTGGTTGGGTATGGGGATATGCCGAAAGTACTGCCAAAAGAAATATCATCAAATACAATAAAATTCACCACATTGGTTGGGCATTGTTGAGCGATATGGCAGCTGTTTATACACTTGGCAAATCCGAAGGAACAGTTATTAGTAATAATGTGGTGCATCATATACATGCATATTCGTATGGTGGTTGGGGACTATATACAGATGAGGGATCTTCTGACATTGTTATGGAAAACAATTTGGTATACTCGACTAAAACAGGTGGTTTTCATCAGCATTTTGGAAAAAACAATATTATCCGTAATAATATATTCGCTTTTGCAAAGCAGTTTCAATTGCAGTGTACAAGGGTCGAAGAGCACCGTTCATTTAGGTTTAATAACAACATTGTTGTGTTCGATGAAGGTGTTGTTTTGGAAGGTTCCTGGGATAAAATAAATATTCAAATGGACAACAACTTATATTGGAATACTGCAGGCAAAAAATATACATATAATGGAAAGTCTTTTGTTAAATGGAAAGAAACAGGACATGACAAACATAGTATTATTGCAGATCCATACTTTAAAAATGCTAAAGGCTACGACTTCAAAATAAAGAGTAAACGCAATGTAAAGCGTATTGGTTTTGAGCCATTTGATTATTTATCAGCAGGTGTTTATGGAGATGATCAATGGATAGAGAAGGCGCAGTTGCCTGAGGCTATTGTTAAAGCTTTTGATAAAGAAGTAGAATTGAACACTAATACAGTTAAAAATTAAACTACTACCGTCTATAAGCCGGTATCAAACACTTGCAATCGGAAACCATCAACAGGTTGTAGAGGTTCAATGTCAGCGAGAGTATGAAGGGAAGCAGGCTCATCCCAATTACATTGCAAAAGGTGTGATTGAAGGTTTTGAAGAGTATGATT
>NZ_JAIOUU010000030.1:0-19782 GCF_019931125.1 Aestuariivivens sp. NBU2969 | reverse complement strand
GATAATTCCAGCAAACAATTAATTATGCCCCTATAAACAAAGGGACACAGAAACTTTATTGCCCGTTTTCAAAAACTTTTGGACGGCAGTGATCTTGAATAATCAAAAATTCATTTAAAACAACAAACATACTGGAGAATCCATCTTTACCTCTTGCAAGAAGGTAAGTGTTCCATTGGTTTGGTCTATGCTAAACACCGTAATATTATGACTGCGTTGATTGGCAATCAATAAAAATTTACCTGTAGGATCCAAGGTAAAGTTTCTGGGCCAATCGCCATGAACACTTGTGTTCTGGATTTTTTCAAGAGTGCCATTTAAAGGCTCTCTTTTAAACACAACAATGGAGTTTTCTCCTCGGTTCGACCCGTATAAAAATTGTTCGTCTGCAGAAAGGTGAATGTCGGCACAATAGCTGTCGCCATTAAAATCATGGGCTAGGGTAGAAAGGGTTTCAATAGGTTCAAAACCACTTTTGGTTTTTTTGCCTGAAGTAATGGTGCTGGATAGTTCGTTTATAATATAGATGAAATTGCCATCCTTTGTTATAGCAAAATGTCTTGGTCCTGAATTAGGTTGCATGGGTACAATCGATGAGGAAACTTCTCTGTAAGTACCATTTACTAGTTGGTATTGGAAAACCCCATTTTTCCCTAAATCGGCAGCGTACAAGTCATCACCTAAAAATTGGGCAGAATGGGCATGCGACACAATACTATCAGTATTATGCTCCAAAACTTGCAAAGCGTCACTTAATTCCCCATTATTTTTAACGTTGAATATGGAAAAGTTACCGCCTGAATAATTAGAAACTACGGCTTTGTTTCCCGTTTCATTAATAGAAATATGACATGGGTGTGCCCCCTTACTGGAAACTTTATTCAATAGAGTTAACGAATTTGAATTCACTTTAAAAGCCGATACTGAGCCGTTCTCATTTTCATTAACAGCATATATGTAATCTTTGTTTGGGGCATAGGTTATAAACGAAGGGTTTTCAGTTTTGGCGACTAGGGTTTTGTTGATCAGTTCACCTGTTTCCATATTGAATTTAAAACTGTAAATACCCTCACTTTCGCCATCAGTATATGTGCCAATATATAAGGGAATAGAATTGTTTTTACAACTAAAAGAAAGTATAATGGTAAGTGCGATTAAAAAATAGTTGATCTTCATGAGTCTTAAAATTTAAAAATCTAATTTATGATAAATTAACATAAATTGAAGCCTAAGGTGTTAATATTCCCCTAAAGCATTATTAAACTTTGTTAAAGGGTTTGACAAAACCTGTTTACAACCCTATATTATTGGTGCAGATGTGAAACAATACGCATCTTTAAAAAAAATATTGAAATTTAAAATGAAAATGATATTATGAAGTTTACAGAGAAAATTTCAAACAAATTAAATGAATTATTAGTAAAAAACTATGATGCTGAAAAGGGGTATTTAAATGCGGCTGAAACAGTCGATAGTCCAGACTTAAAAATATTCTTTAAAAGACGCGCTACAGAAAGAAGTGAATTTGCCAAAGAATTAAGAACAGAGATTCTTCGCTATGGTGAAGAGCCAAAAGACTCAGGGAGTTTTAAAGGGATTGTTCATAGAAATTGGACTAGCCTTAAGGCTTTACTCTCCTCCAACGATGAAGAAGCTATTTTGGAAGAAGCCATTAGGGGCGAGGAAGATAATTTAGAAGAATATCTTGAAGTATTACAGGATAGAACATTGCCGCCAAGTGTTGATACCATGTTGTTTAAGCATAAAAGTGCTATACAAGCAGCCATTAATACGGCTAAAGTAAAAGAGGAATTGGTGTCCTAATAGTAATCATAACTTAATAACAAGGCGCAACCCTTTTGGGTTGCGCCTTGTTATAAATCATACTATAAAGAAAATTTACCCGTCTTCCATTTGAAACTGTTTTTTATCAATTCTACGCTTGTTTATTCGGGTAGTTATTATCGATAGCAGCTAATCATTTGGTCTTTGTTTATAACAATTCAATAGAAATAGTATCGAATAACATGTTATTCGATACTAAGTTTTTTATAATATTACTTTGAACGGGTGGGTCTATATGTGGTATTTTTTGATTTTGTATAGTATGGTTATGACTTTATGATTCTTATTTTACTTATTTTAAATAATGTATATATAATATAAAAGATTATAAACCAAATAGAAAAAATTAATGCACTAATGATTAGAATAAGCGGGATAGGAGCATTGGCTGCTGCGGCCCATAGAGACCTCTTTTCGTCTAATTGATCTGGTGAAGGTGATGGGACTCCCCACTTTTTCTTGGTTTCAATAGTTTGCTCGTTGTAAAGATCAGAATCTATAATTTTAACCAAAATGGTGACATTGCCTTCTGAATCGCCTGGAAGATCATTGGGAAACACAACTTTAACTGTCCCTGTTTCGTCAGTGACATTGAATATATCACCAATTGGCAGATTACTAAAGGTTCTTTTTACGTAAAAATATAGTTCAAGGTCTTCTATTGGATCGTTGTTAAAATTGGTTGCTGTGGCTATTATGATTTTAGAGTCGGCATCTTCATTAAACGACAATGCTATTTTTGCATCTTCCATAGTATCATCCTCTTGGCCTGATACCGTATAAAAGTTTAAAAAAATAAATAGAACTGAATACGATATTTTTAAAACCCAACTAATGTTATAAATCGCTGTTTTCATATTTTAAAAATTTAGTATTGGGTGACGTTTTGAAAGGTGTTCATGCTTCTGTATGGGTATTACAGGAAATAGTTTGATAAGGACCGTAATAATTAATAAAAACCAAGCAAATGATGCAAAAGTAATAGTCCATTCTTCCCATGTTGGATTATAGTGTAAGTACGATTCATCTACCCCTTGTATTGGTAAATAAGGATGTTGTAAAGAAGGTATTACAATTAAAAAACGTTTAAACCAGGCCCCTAATATTATAAATATTGAGATTATAAATATTGGCAAGGACCTGCGCATGCCTTTAAAAAGTAATAATACAATAGGAAAAACGAGGCCCCCCAATTGAACAAACCAATACATAGGAGCATAGTTGCCAACAAATAACTCCGTTATGTGTTCTCCCTCTACACCAACCATTTTAAATGCTGGTCCTAAATATTCGTTAATGTTAAAGTACAGGTATACCAATGATAATAAAACTAAAAGTTTACCCATTTTATCAAAATGGGCTTCTGTAATATAAGCCTTAAGATTAATGGACTTTCTTATAAAGTACATGGCTATAATAATGGCTGCTGCACCTGCCATAAATGCGCCTGAAACGAAGTAGGGCCCTAAGTTAGTGCTATCCCACCCAGGGCGCCATGTTGTAGCAAATAGCCATGATGTTACGGTGTGAATAGCAAATGCTACTGGTAGAACAGAAATGGCTAAAATTTTAGTCACCTTTTGAAGCATGGTCACTTGTCTTGGATCGTTTTGCCAATTAATGGCCAAAACTCTGTATAATTTCTTTTTCCAATTTGGAATTGCTTTTAATCGATCACGACAGAGAGCAAGATCAGGAAGTAAAGAAATATAAAGTAATATTAAACTTATTACCAAATATGTTGAGATAATAATAACATCCCATATAATTGGCGACTGAATTCTTAAATATCTGATAACATAAAAGAATCTATCTGGTCTACCCATATCCACAATTATTATTACAATAGCGCATATAATAGCAGATACTGCAATAATCTCTGAAATTCTTGTAAGTGGTTTAGACCATTCATTTTTGTTAAGCTTTAATATGGAACTAAAAAGAGAGCCTACTAAGCTAATTGCAACAAAGAAAACAAAATTGGAAATATAAATACCCCAAGATGTATAATCTCTCATTGCTGTAACTATCAAACCATATTTTAACTGTCTATAATAGCCATACATTCCTAATAAAATAATAAGAATTAAAAACGCTATCCATAGTTTATAACGCCAAGAGGTTTTTAATATATGTCTTAAAAGATCTTTTTCTCTTCTATCTTTAAACTCTTGATTATGTTCTATTTTCGTATTCATGACGCACTGTTTTCAGAATTTTCTTTTTCAAAAGGGAAGAGTCGATCAACAGGTGGTAAATAATAAACTCTGGGTTTTGTTCCAAGTTCTTCCATATATCGGTAACCTGCTTTATCTTTTAAAAGTGTACTTAATCTAACGGTCTCTTCTCCGTTTGTTACAGAGTCTTCAAGCTCATTCCCAAAATAGATTACACCATTTGGGCACGAGGTAACACAATGTGGTAGTTTGTCTTGACGTAGCATATCTGGACAAAAGTCGCATTTAGCCACCGTACCCTGTTTGCTTGGTAAACTTGTTTCAGGTGAATATGGAAGGTCTAGTTTACCTTCAGGAGGGTTACCCCAATTGAATACTCTTGCAGAATAAGGACAGGCTGCCATACAAAAGCGACAACCAATACAGCGTTCATTATCAATGAGTACAATACCGTCTGAACGCTTAAATGTGGCTCCAACTGGACAAACTTTCACACAAGGGGGGTTATCGCACTGGAAGCATTTTTTCGGTAGCCAATAAGGTGAGGACTCTTCATTGTCTTTCATTTCAAGAACCTTTATATAAGGCCGATCAGGTGTTAAATTGTGATGTTTGTCACAGGCCTGAACACATTTTCTTGCATTCTTACATTTACTTAAATCGACAACCATGACAAACTTTTTTCCGGGAATTCCTTTACGTGCTTCTTCAGGAGGTGCTCCATGATATAAGTGTTCCATGGATTCAATTTCAGAATTTGGCACTTGAACAAGTTTTCCATCTGGAGTTAATAAGGTTGTTTTTTCTGTCGACTTATCCTTGCAGGATGAAAGAGGGTTAAAAGCTAACCCAGTTGCAGCAAGAACACTTCCGGTAGATAGTTTTTTTAAAAACCCTCTTCTGGAGTCCAAACTTAGTTTATTGTCTTCCATAATTAATATTTGAATTAAACCATTAATCTTAATAAAGATTAAATGTAACATGTAATAAACTAAAATTTAATGACTTATGTCATGTTTAGTTTTTTACCTCTTTAATGAAATACATAGACATTTGGTTTAACACTCATAAAATAAAAAAACCGAACATTTAGTTCGGTTTTTTTAAATTGAAGCAAAAAAATTATTCGGCCAACGTTCTCATATAATTTACTATTAGCCATCTGTCCTCATCGTCAGGAATTTTTTTTGTGTATTCGGGCATATCATCTTTTCCGAACGATGTTTTGTAGAAAAGTACACCATCTGTTTGTTCTTGGAACTCTTCACTGGAAAAGTCTCCCAAGTCTCCATTCATATCTGCTGCTTTAGGCCCATCACCGTATCCCTCATTACCATGACAAGATTTACAATGTTTAGAGTACAACGATTTGCCTATGGCAAGGTCCTCATCAGGATTGGTTGGGTTTTTCATATTAACATATTCTTCTGGAATATTCCAGCCATCCTGAAAAACGGAGGTAAAAGAATATAAACTAAATATAATAACTCCAATAAGTGTTAATGTTTTTAATGTTTTCATAATTAAATAATTAAGATTTAGATATTTTAAATAAATTGACAAATAAATATATAATAAATCCCCAAATTCCAAATATTACTAAGTTAGGGAATATTAATAAAAACAAAGGTGTTTTATTTCTTGGCGACCACATCGTTCTATCGTCGAACGTAGATTCATCTATTATAGGTATACCAATG
The DNA here is from genome assembly GCF_019931125.1 of Aestuariivivens sp. NBU2969. Taxonomy (NCBI): domain Bacteria; kingdom Pseudomonadati; phylum Bacteroidota; class Flavobacteriia; order Flavobacteriales; family Flavobacteriaceae; genus Aestuariivivens; species Aestuariivivens sp. NBU2969. The sequence continues at coordinate 14,060 of NZ_JAIOUU010000030.1, read as the reverse complement.
GGTGCATTAACAAGTGCCTTTACAGTTCCGTATTCTTCACTATCGCTTAATACAACCTCAATAACCAAATTTCCATTAACACCAGGTATGTCATTATCAATTGCTGCAATAATTGATCCATTTTTGTCTGTAATATTAAATTCTTTGCCAATTTTTAAAGGTTTAAATAATCTTTGGACTTGAGCATTAAGCATTTGGCCACTTAAAACACTATCTGTTTTAGTTTCTTTTAGTGTAGCACTTATATAATTGATGCTATCCTTGGATATTAATTTTGTTGTAATGCTGGCATCTTTAAAGCTTATACTTTTTGAGGCTTTTTTGTATGAATCATTTCCTTTAAAAGACACAACAAAATTGTAAGTACTGGTTGAATCGGATTTTATCGAATCGAAATTTTTTAAAACAAATTTACATATACCATGCATATTAGTTTTAACAGTTCCCAATAGGGTCTTTTCCTCATCTATTTCATTGAAAACAGATAAATCGATATTAGGGACATCAATGTTTTCTCGATTTATTCGTGAAAATGCTTTTATATTGAAATAGGACACACTATCCATGATTTTAGTGTAATCTACTTTTAACCTTACAGTATTCTTTTTGGCATTTTGTGCATAAATTGAATGAAATCCCGAGGAGGATAAAAACATTCCGGTAAATACTAGAAAAACAAAAGGATATTTTAGCATATGTTTCATGATTCAGTATTTTTCTTATTTAATGTCATGTCATTTTCATCTGCAGTTCGTTGAATAGGTATTACGGGTAAATAACGAACGAATAATGTAATAATTAATAAAGCCATGGCTAGAGTTGCAAAAGTGATTATCCATTCATGGGCACTTGGGAAATAATGATGCCATGATTCTGGAACACCTTCAATAGGTAAAAAAGGATGTAATAACGTAGGAATAACAATAATGTAACGTTTCCACCACGAACCAATAACGACCATTAAACCAACAAGGAGCATGGGGATTGGCTTTCGTCCCTTCTTAAACAATAAAATAATAAGAGGTAATACCAGACCAATTATTTGTGCAAACCAAAATAAAGGCGCCCACTCTCCAGAAACCAAGGCACTTAAGTGGATGTCTTCTTCAACTGGAGCCGTAAATATTGGAATTAAATACTCATTAATGTTAAAGTAGAGGTAAGTAAGACAAGCTAATGCCAAGAATTTACCTAGTTTATCAAAATGATAGTCTGTAATAAAATGTTCTAAACCTCTAACCTTTCTTATAATGTAAACCATTGTAACTAATGCACCCAGTCCTGCAACAAAAGCTCCTGAAATAAAATAGGCCCCCATATTGGTGCTATCCCAACCAATTCTATAAGTGGTAGAAAATAACCAGGCATCTATAGTTTGTAAAATAATACTAACAGGGATAATTAATATAGCAATAATTTTAATGGATTTTTCTTGTATTGATTTTTGACTTTTACTCCCCGTCCAGTTTAAAGAAAGTTTTCCATACCATTTGCTAAACTTAGGTTTTGTCTTCTCATAGAATTTTTTAAGTATGGCCAAATCGGGTAATAGAGGGAAATATAGTAAGAGAAAACTTAAGGCTATAGTTGTTGGAATAATAATAACATCCCAAGTAATTGGAGATTGTAATCTTGCGTGAATAAAAAGATTTAACAATCTATCAGGACGTCCCATATCTATCATGATGGTCAAACCGGCCATCACAATAGATGCAAACGTAATAATTTCAGCAATTCTAACTAAAGGGGTTCTCCAAGAATTATTCGTTAATCTTAAAACGGCCACAGTAACCGACCCTACAAAACTTGTTGCCACAAAAAACACAAAATTTGATATGTAAATACCCCAAAGTGCATAATCTCTCATATTGGTCACCACCTGCCCAGTTCTTACTTGATCGATATAAGCAATGAGCCCAAGTACAATAATGATGATTAAAAAAATTATCCATACATTGCCCCTTTTGCCAAATTTTCTAGGAGCTAATTTTTCTAGAAGCGTATCATAATTTTTCATAATTATTCAGGTTTTTCATGAGATGTTGGCTGTTCTACCGATTCAAATTCGGTATAATTTTCTAGTCCTTTCTCAAAATCGACCAATCGATCTACAGGAGGTAAATAATAAACACTTGGAGCAGTACCTAATTCTTCTAATAACCTATAACCTGCCTTATCCTTAAGTAATTTGCTAAGGCGTAATGTTTCTTCTCCATTGGTCACGGTATCTTCATATTTGTCCCCAAAGTAGAATACACCATTGGGACAAGCTGTTACACAATGTGGTAATTGATTTTCATTAATTTGGTGAGGGCAAAAGTCACATTTATCAGGAGTTCCCTTTCTGCTTGGAACACCGGCATATTCAATAGATGGATTCTCATGGCCCATATCCATCATATTGAGGGTAATCTCACTCATTTCGCCCTGTTCAGGTTCACTCCAATTAAACACCCGTATTGAGTATGGACAGGCCGCCATACAAAAACGACAGCCAATACAACGTTCGTTGTCAATTAAAACCAATCCATCCCTTCTTTTGAAGGTAGCATCAACTGGGCAAACCGTAACACAGGCAGGTTGATCGCAATGCATACAGGTTCTCGGCATCCAATAGGGTGCTGTATCTTTGGATTCCTGCATTTTATGTACCTTTAGCCAGGCGTTTTCACCAGTTACATAGTGATGTTTATTGCACGCACTTACACATTTTAAGGCATTTTTACATTTGGCCAAATCAATAACCATAACAAATTTACGATTAGGAATTCCTTCACGTACATTATATTTGGTCTCATGATGATCAGAGTGTTTTACTTCCTCAACTTCCGAAGCATCTACTTGAATTATTGAACCATCAGTAGTCATTAATTCCAATTTTTCGACACTGTTGTCTTTATTGGAAGCGCTTAATTTTTCAGAAAGATGGGACAGCCCAAGTCCTCCAATAGCAGATACAAATCCTAACTTAAGGCCCTTATCGAGAAATTTACGTCTGGAGTTTTTTTTATTATCTTCCATAACAAATGAAGTTTCAACTATACATTACTGTTTTTTCCTAGCCACTTAAGAAAGGATTTATTTGATATGTCTTTCTTGATGATTTTAGACTCTTTTATTGTACTAACCTTAACCTTAACGGTAGTACCATCGGGTTTTAATAAGGTTTGATACCCTTCTTCTTCATCTTGGGGTTTAGTAGAACTCTTATTTTGACTGCCCATTCCCAAAAAGGGCAATAATAAACTACCGCCTAAAATGGGTAAAAAGCCTCTTCTTGAAAGTTGATTTCCTTTACCAAATTTATTTTTCATGACATCTTAAAAATTATAATTACGGGTAATATTAAAACCAATCAAAGCACCTCCATTAAAAAAGTCATTGGTGTTTTTCATGTAGTTATATTGAGGTAATATGCCATTAAAGTTGGTGATAAATATTTGAAAGGCATGAGCTGATGTAGAAAACTCAGCACCAAAACTAAACCCTGTAATATTGTATTTATTGTCATTTAACTTTGTTATAGGGGCACTAACATCACATATTAGCGCTGTTTGAGGGCTTACCTTATATCGCCCACCAAAGGCTATAGAAAGTCTATCATTTTCTTTGCGGGAATTTACGTCGTTATAATTAACGACATTAAAATGGGATAAACTTGGAGCAATTTGCAGTGAGAGGTTTGAATTAAACCTTTTAGCAATTATTAGTTGGTGGAAGTAGGAATATCGATCTTGTCTTATTAAAAATGGACCGTTATTAGCATCAGGAGGAATAGGATCTCCATTAGGGTATTTAGTGTCAAAAGAGCGTCCATCTATGGCCATATTTCCAAAATAACTGATGCTTACGGGCATACTTCCAGATCGCGTTTGTTTTAATAAACCAACTTTTAAGCTAAAGTCACTTATTCTATTCTTTTTGGTAATACCGTATCCTACAGTTACCCAATCTAATACAGCATAAGACAAAGCAATCCTAATATTTGAATTCGCACCATAAATTCCAGCTAAAGAATTTTTTTCTTCAATAAGCCCAAACCTGTGTTGCATCATAACTTCTAAAGTGTTTTTATTGAACAATACGTTAGAGGCATTATCAATTAATGTGGCACTTTCAAAAGCAGGCCGGGCAGGTTTTTCAACAATGGAGTCTTTAGCCTTTTTTTGTGAAAAGCACAAAGCAGGAATAATTAACAAGACAAACAGTAATATTTTATACTTTTTCATTGTAACATCTTTAAGGTTAGTTATTTTCGGCACCATCATCAATCCACTTTTTAATCAAGGCTATAGAATTAGCATCAACATTTCTATGACCATCTACCAATGTAGTGTATAGTTTGCTCGCGCTGCTATTTTTAGGAACAACATATCCCGAAATTAAAGAAGCATATTCATTGCCAGCTGTTAAATCTGGACTTTGTCCGGAAGCACCATGGCATTGTGTACAATTGTATGTTACAAATATTGGAGCAATATCATCTTTAAACGAAACGTCAGTTCCAGGATCGATAACCACATCACCGTCTTCTATAACTTCAGGAAATTCATCGTAATAACATGAAAATAGGACTAGTGGGATAATGCTTACGAGAACTATTTTAAATAGTTTTTTCATTTTAATTAATTTTTAACTTTAAATAGTCAACTTCAATTTTATATAAAATTGATATACCTACTCAATTAAAGGGGTTACAATAGTATGGTCCTTAGGGCCATACTATTGTAACTAATATATTATTGTAAGTTAGCTATCGAATTTTTAATCAATGATTTTGCATAATCAGGATTGTGGATACCCTTACTTCTATCTTCTAAAATAAACAGGAAGTTCCAGGCGGCTTCAGCAGCTTTTAAGTCAAATAGTCCTCGCACAGGGTGCCATGCATCATCACCAGCATCGTAATGTACAATTCCTACAACTGGCACAGGCGTCACGCCATCAGCTTCAAAAACAGGTTGGTAATCACCATTAGCATCTCTAGCTATTGCTTGACCAACAACTTGCTCTAATAAATGGCCTAAGGTATCCATGTCTTCTTCTAACCCGGTCACTTTTAATTCTTCGACTGGACCACCGTGGCAACTTGAACAATTATTTCTGGTAGGATTCCAACTATGTCCATAGGAACCGTCTGTGGTATGGCGCATGTGGCAATCAACACAGCTACCGGTATCAGTTCTATGCTTAGCTTGCTTAACAGCAGGGATGGCCTCAACTAAAGTAAATGTAGTATAAGCTCCTAATAAACCTTCCAATAAAGCCGTTTGTGGACCGTGGTGAGGACCCCAGTGTGTACTGGTGTTCATATATTTGCCATTGGCATCAGGTGTAGGTGTTCCTCTTCTTGGCTGGTGGCAGTTGGCACATAGGTTACTGGCATTGCCATAATCTAAAATGTAATCATCTAGATTGGGATCTTCAGCAAATACTTTAAAGTCAACTGGCGCGGCAGTTCTTACGGCCATATCATTGCCATCGTTTTCAAAATCAAATGAACTGTGGGAATCATGGCATCCGTTACATGATAATGGGTTTGATACACCATAACCACCAACCGCTACAGCACCAGTTTCAATATAATCTATAAAACCTTCGTTGTTATGACATGAAGCACAACTTTCTCTAGTACCTTTATCCCAAGATTCATAAGAATACGCCGGATCACCACCGTGGTTTGAAGTTAAGTAGGCATCCCAAATACCGCTACGGTGGGTATCAGAGTGACAATCTATACAGACTTGAGTGCCAACACCGTCAATGCCGTCAATGCCATCAACTCCGTTTATACCATTAGTCCCGTTCTCTCCATCTTGACCTGGAATTGCGGTGTAATCACTTGTACATTGGAAAAACATTAAACTAGATGTGACAACAATCAAGTTAACGATGAGCTTTAAATTTTTCATGATGATATTTATTATATGATAATTATGAACAAAAATAAAATGTTATGGTACCCTATACTATGACAAATGTCATTTTTAGATCTAAAATAAGCATTAAGATAACATCTTTTTTTTAATTAACGTTAAGGGAGCATTTACTTTTTAATTACACTGGATTATAAAACTTTTTAAAAGGTTTTTTTAGTAGTTTTTTTATACCATTATACATAAATGATTGTAGTTTATATTCTGTTTAAAACTGTTTATAACTTCATTCCTATAAAGTGGAAAATCTATGTATTTTTATACACTTCGTTTTTGGTTAAAGCGAATAAAAACATCAACATATAAACTTGCAGAATGTATTTAATTTTCGATACCGAAACTACTGGATTACCAAAACGATGGGAAGCGCCCATAACAGATGTAGATAACTGGCCACGATGTGTACAAATAGCTTGGCAGTTACATGATGAGATGGGTAATTGTATTGACCATCAGGATTATTTAATTCAACCTGAAGGCTTCAATATTCCTTATGATGCAGAAAAAGTACATGGTATTTCAACCGAGTTGGCACAAAAACAGGGTGTGCCTTTGGCTGAGGTGTTGGAGAAGTTTAATGCTATTTTGAGTAGGACGAAGTTTATAGTAGGCCAAAATGTTAAGTTCGACCTTAATATTATGGGAGCTGAGTTTGTGCGGGGCGATGTGGCCAATCCGTTGCAGGAACTTCCTGTTTTAGATACCTGTACCGAGCATACGGCCGAACTGTGTAAAATACCTGGAGGTCGAGGCGGCAAGTTTAAATTACCAACACTTACCGAACTACATGAATATTTGTTTAATGAACCATTTGCCGAAGCACATAACGCTACTGCCGATGTGGAAGCCACTACGCGTTGCTTTTTAGAGTTGGTGCGTTTAAGGGAGTATACCAAGGAAGAACTGGATGTTGAAGCAGCTTATTTTGAGAAATTTACAGAAGCTAACCCAGATACCATTCAGCTTATTGGCTTAAAGCACATCAACTTAAAACAGGAAAGTGCTAAAATCCGTGAGCGTTTAGATAAGCAGGAAGAATCAGCGATTTCAAAAGAGGAAATTAAGCAGAATGTTTCCGATTTGGCCGAGGTCGATTTTGTTCACCTACACAACCATTCGCAGTTTTCGGTTTTGCAATCTACCATGAGTGTGGCTGATATCGTTTCGGCTGCAGCCGAACATAACATGCCGGCAGTAGCCCTAACCGATCACGCCAATATGATGGGGGCATTTCATTTTGTGAATGCCGTAAATAGGCAGAACAGCAGTATAAAAGCCAGTATAGAAGCTGCTGAAACCAATGGCGAACCTTCAGAAAAAAAATTAATAAAACCTATTGTTGGGTGTGAATTTTTTGTTTGTGAAAATCATTTGGATAAAACCAGAAAGGATAACGGTTATCAAATCGTTTTGTTGGCAAAAAACAAGAATGGTTATCACAATTTGGCTAAACTGTCTTCACATGCGTTTGTGGATGGTTTTTATTATGTGCCTCGAGTGGATAAAAAACTGATTCAGCAATATAAAGACCATTTAATTGTGCTTACAGGGAATTTGTATGGAGAGGTTCCCAGTAAAGTGTTAAATGTAGGTGAAAGTCAAGCAGAAGAAGCTCTGTTGTGGTGGAAAGCAGAGTTTGGGGACGATCTCTATATTGAGCTTATGCGTCACGACCAAGAGGATGAAGATCGGGTTAATCCGACTCTAATTGAATTGGCGAGAAAGCATGATGTTAAGCTGGTAGCCACCAACAATACTTATTATCAAAAGAAGGATGATGCCAATGCACATGATATTTTACTCTGTGTTAAAGACGGAGAAAAACAGGCGACACCTATTGGTCGTGGTCGAGGATACCGCTATGGACTTCCCAACCAAGAGTATTATTTTAAGTCTTCGGAGGAGATGAAGCAATTGTTTCGGGATATTCCAGAAGCCGTTTTTAATATTCAGGAGATTGTCGATAAGGTAGGAGTCTATCAACTGGCCCGCGATGTATTGCTGCCTGCCTTTGATATTCCCGATGAATTTAAGTACGAGGAGGATTTGATAGATGGAGGTAAGCGCGGTGAAAATGCCTACTTAAGACATATAACTTACCAAGGCGCCAAGAAGCGATATGGTGAAGAACTTTCAGATGAGGTTAGGGAGCGAATTGATTTCGAGCTTCAGGTTATTAAAAACACAGGGTATCCAGGGTACTTTTTAATTGTAGAAGACTTTATTCGTGAAGCACGAAACATGAATGTGTCGGTTGGCCCTGGACGAGGTTCTGCAGCAGGTTCGGTGGTGGCCTATTGTTTGTGGATTACCAATATAGATCCCTTAAAGTACGATTTGCTTTTTGAGCGTTTCTTGAATCCTGACCGTATTAGTATGCCCGATATCGATATCGATTTTGATGATGAAGGTAGGGGCAGGGTCATGGAATACGTAATTAAGAAGTATGGTGCCAATCAGGTAGCGCAGATTATTACCTATGGGACTATGGCAGCTAAATCCTCCATACGGGATACGGCACGGGTATTGGATTTGCCTTTGTTTGATGCCGATAGGATTGCCAAGCTTATACCTAACATGTCCAAGCTTAACAAGATTTTTGGGTTGGATGAAAAGGAGTTAAGTAATAAGTTCCGGGCAGAAGATTTAGAGAAGGTCAATCAGCTTTTAAATATATCGGAGGGGGATGATTTAGAAGCTGAAACGGTCAATACAGCACGAACACTTGAAGGATCGGTTCGTAATACGGGCATTCATGCCTGTGGTGTCATTATTACTCCAGACGATATTACCAAATTCGTTCCTGTTGCAACTGCCAAGGATTCTGATTTGTATGTCACTCAGTTTGATAACTCGGTGGTGGAATCGGCTGGACTCTTAAAGATGGATTTCTTGGGGTTAAAGACCTTAACCTTAATAAAGGATACTGTAAAGATTGTTAAAGCAAAGCATGGCATTCAGTTAGATCCTGAAAGTTTTCCATTGGATGATGAAAAAACCTATGCGCTCTTCCAGCGTGGGGAAACGGTTGGAGTGTTTCAATATGAATCCCCCGGAATGCAAAAACACCTTCGCGATTTAAAGCCCACTGTATTTGAAGACCTTATAGCCATGAATGCACTATACCGTCCTGGACCTATGGAGTACATACCTAGTTTTGTGCGCAGAAAACATGGCGACGAAGATATTGAGTACGATTTACCAGCAATGGAAGAATACCTTAAGGAAACTTATGGTATTACTGTGTATCAAGAGCAGGTGATGTTATTGTCTCAAAAATTGGCTGATTTTACTAAAGGTGAAGCCGATGTGCTACGTAAGGCAATGGGGAAAAAGCAAATAGCAGTACTCGACAAGATGAAGCCTAAATTTATAGAACAGGCTAGTGCCAATGGGCACGATGCAAAAATTTTGGAGAAAGTTTGGAAAGATTGGGAAGCTTTTGCAAGTTATGCATTCAATAAATCACATTCTACCTGTTATGCATGGATCGCCTACCAAACGGCATATTTAAAAGCACATTACCCTGCCGAATATATGGCCGCGGTGCTCTCTAATAACATGAACGATATTAAGCAGGTTACCTTTTTTATGGAAGAGTGTAAGCGAATGAAATTAAATGTTTTGGGACCCGATGTTAATGAGTCGTATTATAAATTTTCGGTAAACCAGGACAATGCGGTACGTTTTGGGATGGGTGCCATAAAAGGGGTAGGGCACGGTGCTGTTAAAACCATTGTGGAAAACCGGAAAAAGGAAGGTCATTACAAATCTATTTTTGATTTAGCTAAGCGTATCGATCTACGGGCAGCCAATAAAAAAGCCTTTGAAAATTTGGCTTTAGCAGGTGGATTTGATTGTTTTAAAAACACTCATCGTGCTCAATATTTTCATGATGATGGCGATGGTATTACTTTTTTGGAAAAGGCGATAAAGTATGGGGCAAAACACCAGGAGAATGAAAACTCGGCCCAAGTGAGCTTGTTTGGTGATGCCACTGGTGTAGAAATTGCTGAGCCTCAAGTGCCACCTTGTGAAGAATGGGGGACCATGGAGAAGTTAGGTAAAGAACGTGAAGTGGTTGGAATTTATATTTCTGGGCATCCTTTGGATGATTTTAAAACAGAAATGAATACGTTTTGTAATGCCACAGTAGCTTTGTTCAACAATCTTGAACCTTTTGTAAATCGTGAATTGGTTTTTGGAGGGGTCGTTACCGATGTGCAACATCGTGTGAGTAAACAAGGTAAGGGTTGGGCTTTATTTACCGTTGAAGATTACACCGATAGTTATGAGTTTAGAATTTTTGGAGAAGAGTATTTAAAATTTAGACACTTTTTAATGAAGAACAATTTTGTGTTTGTAAAAACCTTTGTACGTGAAGGTTGGGTGAACAAGGATACAGGAAAGAAAAGTGATCCCCGCTTACAGTTCAATAATTTTCAGTTGCTACATGATGTAATGGAGCAATATGCCAAAAAATTGTCCATACAAATAGATATTAATGACTTAAAGGCCGAAAACATTACTGCGTTAAATGAATTGCTTAAAATGCATCCTGGGAATCAGGTTTTAAACTTTTTGGTTTACGATAGCAAGGAGAAAATTAAACTTACTATGCCCAGCAGAAAGCAAAAAGTAAAGGTGTGCCAAGAATTGCTCAATGAACTGGAAGCACAACATGTGCATTTTAAGTTAAATTAAAATTTGGTATTTAGTTCAAATGCCTAATAATAAATATGTGTTTGAAAGAATTGTGGTGTTTTATACAGAAGTTTTAGAATACTGATTTTTGTATTTTAAATGTTTTTATTGCGTATTAAGTAATTACTTTACAAAGGATAGTAGCAACATCCTTTTTGTGAAACAAAGGAGAGGTCAAGTTTTATTACTTTGAGAGTGTAAGTTGTAATTAGGAAAGTTGGGCCCCTTTAGTAGAGATCGCTTCATATATAGATATAATGGATAGCTTAGTTTATGCGCCCCAAGAAAATAAAATAATACAATTTAGCTATAAGTAAAACAAATTGTTTCTTTGTAAGCTTTAGTGTTTTTTTTGACTAATTTTGTGACATTGTAAAAATAAATAAGAATAAAAAATAAATATTATGGCATTAGAAATAACAGATGCAACGTTTGAAGAAACGGTTTTGAAGAGTGATAAACCGGTTTTGGTAGATTTTTGGGCTGCTTGGTGTGGGCCTTGTAGAATGGTAGGACCAATTATTGAGCAAATAAGTGACGAATACGATGGTAAAGCTGTTGTTGGTAAGGTAGATGTAGATGCCAATCAAGAATTTGCCGCTAAGTATGGTGTTAGAAATATTCCAACGGTTTTAGTGTTCCAAAACGGTGAAGTGGTAGGACGTCAAGTTGGTGTAGCGCCTAAGAATGCCTATACAGATGCAATAGATTCTCTATTGTAAATTATAAAGAAAAAGAAAATTGAAAAGGTTTGTCGTAATGGCAAACCTTTTTTTATTTTAGTTGATAATAAAAATTATATAAGCATGAGTAAAAAATCGAAAGTACAGGATATTATAGATAGTAAATTGATTGAGGATCGTAAGGTGTTTCTGTGGGGACAGGTTGATGATGATTCTGCCAAGCACGTTATAGATAGGTTAATGTATTTGGATGCAATAGAAACAAAGGATATTCAATTGTACATTAATAGTCCCGGAGGCTATGTAACCTCTGGATTTGCTATTTACGATTGTATAAGGTCATTAAAAAGCGATGTTTCTACCATTTGTACTGGGTTGGCCGCATCAATGGGTTCTATTTTGTTATCGGTTGGCACTAAAGGCAAGCGGTTTATTCAGCCCCATGCTCGAGTAATGATCCATCAGCCTAGTGGTGGTGCAAGAGGGCAGGCCAGTGACATAGAAATTACCGCTCAAGAGATTTTAAAAACGAAAGAATTAAGTGCCAAAATTATAGCCGAAAATTGCGGACAGGATTTTGATAAAGTAATGAAGGATTTTAACCGTGACCATTGGATGGGAGCCGAAGAATCGGTTGCCTATGGTATTGTTGATGGCGTTATATAACAGTTTTAATGGTAATTGGTGAATCTTCAACACGAACTCAATAAAGCCGAAGGATTTAAAAATCTAGAATTACTTGCAAAGCAAGTGGTAGAGGGTTTTATTGCCGGGATGCATAAAAGTCCGTTTCATGGCTTTTCAGCAGAGTTTGCCGAGCATAAAATTTATAATCGTGGAGAAAGTACCCGCCATATCGATTGGAAATTATTTGCCAAAACCGATAAGCTATATATCAAACGATATGATGATGAAACGAATTTACGTTGCCATATTATCTTAGATAATAGTAGTTCGATGCATTATCCAAAAACGAATTCGTTTTCCATCGGGCATTTAAACAAAATAGGATTTTCGGTGTTAGGTGCTGCCTCGTTAATGCAAATTTTAAAAAAACAACGTGATGCAGTAGGCCTAAGTATTTACAGCGATAATTACGATTACTATGCACCAGAGAAAGGTAGTGAGCGACACCACCAAATGTTATTGAATCATTTAAGTGAGACCGTTATAGCTAAACCATTAAACAAAAAAACCGAAACCTATAAGTATTTGCATGAGGTCGCTGAGAAAATCCATAGGCGTTCCATGATTTTTTTGTTTACCGATATGTTTCAAACTATCGAAGATGATACTAAATTATTTGAAGCGCTTAGGCATTTAAAATATAATAAACATGAAGTGATTTTGTTTCATGTGTATGACAAAGCGAAGGAATTACAATTCGATTTTGATAATAACCCCAAGCGTTTTATTGATTTAGAAACGGGGGAATATATTAATCTGTATGCAGATACCATTAAGGAAAGTTACAGTCAATCGGTAGCAGTGTATTTTGAAGCTTTACGTTTAAAATGCGCACAGTATAAAATAAAATATGTGGAAGCAGATATTAATAAGGATTTTAATAATATCCTGACAACCTACTTGATAGAACGCCAAAAATTTTCTTGATTAAATTAATGGGTAAAAAATTTAAAAAAAGATTTGACTTATAAAAAAAGGCGTGTATATTTGCATCCGCAATAATGCAACGGTCTGGTAGTTCAGTTGGTTAGAATATCTGCCTGTCACGCAGGGGGTCGCGGGTTCGAGTCCCGTCCAGACCGCAAGATTGCAGAGAAGCTTCAACGCAAGTTGAGGCTTTTTTTGGCAGTTAAAAGAAGTTGTGTTGTTTGATAAGCCTTAGGGTTTATCAAAAGGTTTATGTAGTTAAACCAATGGAAAGCTTTCCTTTTTTCTTTATAGAAAATTGGGATGCTTTTTTGTTTTAGGGATAATTTAAATTCTTTTTAAAGAGAGATACAGGATCAATCTCAAAAGTTGTGGGTAAATTGAATTAAGAATTGAATCTTTGCAAAAAAAAACAGAGATTGGATTCATATATTGATTTACTGAAGTTTGTATTACCAGAAATACTAGTAACCCATTTTGATTTAGTTGATAATACAGTTAAAGATAAAGTCCTTCATTTATATTTTGAAGAGAAGAAGGGTGTCCCCAAAGAGTTTTCATCACAAATGATTATCTCTCATGGTTTCCACAAAGAGATTACAGTTCAAGACTTTCCACTGCGTGGCAAAACTGTCTATCTTCATGTCAAACGTCGTCGTTGGCTAGATAAGGCTACTAAAGAAGTAGTCCAAAGAGACTGGAATCTGGTAGCACAGGGAACTCGAATGACCATAGAGTTCGCTGCTTTTTTAAAAGTACTTGGTCAGTACTAAGGCCAATGACTGCCAAACCATTGGCAGCTTTTATGGCGTTAACGGTAAAAAATTGGGGAGACAGTATAGGGATTATCTCAGCGACTTTAAAGAGTGGGAAGCCAAGAAACATGCTAAACAGTGGCTTGTATTCCCCGAGAACATGGGCAAATACCTCTCCATTGATGAAACAGCCCTTTCTAAAGGGGAACTCTATACCATCATCACCAATAAAAAGGCCAAGGGCAACAAAGGGGCCATTGTTGCTATACTGGCCGGGTGGACTTGCAACAAAAAGTCGGACAATTTTTCTAAGACCTATGCCACGTTTTTAATTTGATAAAATTCTTGTTCTGCTTCAAAAGGTGTTT